>SYAK01000422.1 GCA_005788935.1 Pseudomonadota bacterium | reverse complement strand
CTGAACGAGCGCGTCCTCAACCTCGACGATCGCGACGAGGGCCGCCTGCGCATAGACCTCGAGCGCCTCCTCGACCGCCGCCTTCGTCCGTGCCACCTCGGCCTGCCGACGACCACCGTCGATGAGCGGCCCCACGAGACCTGCCCCGATGCTCCACACCCAACGCTTGAGAATCTCAAAGAGATCAGGCCCTTGGAAACCGGTCCCAGCGCTCAGGTTCAGCGCGGGATACTGCGCCGCCACGGCGGCCGCGACGCGATGGTCCGCGGCGACGACGCGCCGCATCGCTGCGCGGACGTCTGGACGGCGAGCCAACAGCGCAGACGGGACGCCGACGTCAGGCAAGGACGGCAGCTCCGGCAGAGCCGAGAGCGCGAGCTGCGGCGCCGCTGAGGGCGCCTCGCCGGAGAGCGCCGCGAGCTGGTGACCAAGCACAGCGATGCGCGCCTCGGACAGCGGCAGCTGCGCCGAGAGCGCCGCGAGCTGCTGACGCTGTTGATACACCTCGAGCGCGGTGGCGAGCCCCTGCCCGAAGCGGGCCTCGACGAGGGCGACAAGGCGCTCTGCGCTCGCGACCTGCTCGTTGAGCAGCCCGAGCAGCTCGCGCTCTCCCGCGAGCCCGAGCGCCGCCTCGACCGCGCGCGCCGACAGCGCGACCGCGAGCGCGTCCCGGTCCTCACGCGCCGCCGCGAGATCCTCGGCGGCCGCGGCGTTGCCGGAGGCGAGGCGCCCCCAGAGATCGACCTCGTATTGGGCCGCGAGCCCGAACTGGTAGTTCGCAGCCTCAATCGAGCGGACACCGAGCGCCCCGAGATTGAAGACGTTGCGCGCGTAGGCGGCTTGGCCTGTGGCGTTCAGGGTCGGCCACTGGGTGGCGCCAGCCGCCTTCCCGACCGCCTCGGCCTGCCGCACACGCGCGTGCGCCCGCCGCACGTCGAGGCCACCCGCGAGGACCCGGGCGACTGTCGCGTCGACCTCAGGGCTGCCGAAGGCCCGCCACCAGTCAGCACGCCAGCCTGCACCGGCCGTGTCACCAACCTCTGCGAAGCGCCCCGGCACTCCACCCGCCAGACGCACCTCGGGGGCCGTATTGACGGTATGTACCGCGCAACCGGCCAGCGCGCTGCCCGCGAAGAGTCCCGCGAGCAAGATCCCTGACCTCGACCGACCTGTCACGGCTCGACCTCCATCGCGTCCATCGTCGTCTCCGACCCGCCGCGGTGCGCCTCGTCGCGCACGCGCAACCCCTCATGAAGCGTCTGCGCGAGCGCCCGCACGAAGGCAGGCTCCGGGAGTGGCGTCCCGGGCGGATTAATCCCCGCGAGCTCGAAGAAGACATAGTTCTGGCAGGCCCCGAGGACCGCGCGCGCCGCCACCTCCGGGTGCTGGCGCGCCACGCGGCCTGCGGCCATCGCCCGCTCCATCCACGCCGTCACGTCGCGCAGGGCGAGAAGCGCCCCGCTCTGCGGATTGGCGCGCCAGAACGCGACCGGATCGAGGCCGCCCGAGCTCATGAGCATCATCATTCGCGGGATGAATTCGCGAAAGAACCCGATGAGTTCGACGAGAATCCGCTCGAGCTCGCGGGCGACGCACGCGTCGCTGGGCGACTCGGAAGGCAGACCGCGCCACATCTCGGTGGAAGTCGCCAGGGCGTGCGCGAGCAGCCGCTCCTTGGAGCCGAACCGTTTGAACACGGTCCCTTCCGAGACGCCAGCCTCGCTCGCGACGAGCTCCGTCGAAGCCTGCGGCCCATCCCGTGTGAAGACGGCGCGGGCGGCGGCGAGGATGGCTTCGTTCGGGACTGTTCTGGGCCTCGGCATAAGTAAGTGAGCGCTTACTTATGCCGTTGCATGCCTGTGTCAAGCCCAGTTGCGGGCCGCAGGCCACGCGCGCGACGCCAGCCTCAGCGTGACGTTCGGCGGACACGCGTTCGGGGCTGCATCCGCCGACGAACGTGTTATGGAGCCGCCCGCGCGGGGGACCTGGTCCGAGCCTGCCGCCCGCGCCGCACAGCGAGGAGACCCGCATGGACACGCCGATCGTCCGCTCCGCCGCCCCCCTGGCCTCCGACCTCACCCTCGAGCTCATCCAGACGATACGCGACCACGTCGCCAAGGGCGCGCTGTCGATGGTGGACTGGGCCAACCACAAGCCCGAGAACCGCAACCAGAAGCCGAAGGTCGGGGGCCATCAGGCCTCGTCGATGTCGAGCGTCGACCTGCTGATGGCGCTCTATCTCGGGGCTCTCGAGCGCGGAGACCGCGTCGCGGTCAAGCCGCACGCGGCGCCCGTGCTGTACGCGCTGATGCATGCGATGGGGCTGCTCCCGACAGCGAAGATGGCCATGCTGCGCGAGTTCGGTGGGCCACAGCCCTACCCGACCGAGCTGAAGAACCCGCGCTTCGTCCACTACACCACATCGAGCGAGGCCCTTGGCGTCGCCTGCACCGTCTACGACGCCTACGGCGCGCTGCACCATAACCGCGGCCTCGCACCGCGCCTTGGCCTGCCACCGATGCGAACCCACTATTGGGCGCACTGCGGCGACGGGGAACTGACCGAGGGCCAGATCGACGAGAGCCTGTACGACGCGGGCCGCTGGCAGCTGCCGAACCTGACCTGGATCGTGGACCTCAACCGGCAGAGCCTCGATCGGGTGATGGACGACTCGGGACAGCTCGGCACCTGGGCTGGCCAGAAGTTCCGCGGCCACGGCTTCGACGTGCGCGAACTGCGCTGGGGCAACCGGGCCGACGCCCTCTTTGCGCGCCGAGGCGGCGACGTGCTGCGCGGGTGGCTCGAGGAACTCGACGACGCGGGCTTCCACGTGCTGCTCATGCTGCCCGACTCGGTCCTCGGAGCGCTGCTGACGGGCGAAAGAGCGCATCCAGAGGCGCGATATGCGCGCTTCCTTGCCGATCATGGCCAGCGTTACCCGATGGGCGAGGCCGTCCGGGCGGGCATCGGGGCGCTGGTCGCGGAGGCGGGACCTGCCAGCGTCCGCGATGGCCTCGGGCACCTTGGCGGGCACGACCTCGGCAAGCTGGTCGCGACCTACCGGGCCGCGCGAGAGGCCGGGAGACCCGTCTGCATCGTCGCCCACACGGTGAAGGGCTACGAGACCTCGGCGGCCGCGCACCCAGAAAACCACGGCGGGCTGTTGCCATCCGAGGAGGTCGCCACCTGGGGCCTCGACCGCGGTCTGCCCGCCGGTGTCCAGTGGCCCGTTCCTGCGCCTGGCACGCCCGAAGCGGCGCTGCTCGCGGAGACGGCCGAACGCCTCTTCCCCGAGGCCGCGTCGCGCCCGACGACGCCCCCCGTCGATGTCCGGCAGGCCGTCGACGCGCTCGCGTTCAAGCCGCGGACCGTCGTCGCGACGGGCGAGATATTCCAGAGCCTGAACCTCGCCCTGCTGAAGACCGAGGTCGCCCCGTACCTGCAGTTTGGGGCCCCCGATGTCGGACAGACGACGCACCTCGGCCCCATCATCAAGCAGACGGGGGTCTTCGCGCCGCGCGACCTGCCAGACAGCCTCGCGTGGCTACGGGAGGCAGGCGAGCTGGCCTTCGACTGGCGTCCGTCGACCGAGGGTCAGTTCCACGCCTTCGGCATCGCCGAAGGCAACGCGATGCTGTGGGCCTACAGCTTCGGGCGTCGACCGAAGCCGGTCGAGGGGCGGTCACCGCTGCTGCCGGTCGTGACCGTCTACGACAAGTTCTTCGAGCGCGGCTTCAACCAGCTTGATTACGCCGTTTACTCGAACGCGCGCTTCATCGCGGTCGGCGTGCCGTCGGGCACTGGTCTGTCCCGCGAGACGGCGACCCACCAAAGCATTCAGACGCTGCGGATGATGATGGACCTGCCAGGCCTCATGACCTGGGAGCCCGCCTTCGCGGCCGATCTTCACGTCATCTATCTCCACGCCATCGGCACACTTTGGGAAGAGCAGGGAGAGGCGCATTACCTTCGCCTCACGACCCAGCGCCTCGAACAGCCGAGAGAGCTGCCCGAGGACCACGCGCGACAGACCCTCGCGGGCGGGTACTGGCTCGTGGGCGAGGACGTCCGAGCGGCGGAGCCGGGGCGCGGGACGGTGCTGCTGGTCTCGAGCGGGCGGAAGCTTCGCGAGGTGCGCGAGGCTGCGGCCCTGCTGAATCGGGACCATGGTGCCGGTTCGCGCATCCTCAACGTCACGAGCTTCGAAGCCCTGTGGCGCGATTGGGACACCTATGCGAACGACCCGGCAGCCTGGGAGGACCCCACCCGCACGTACCACCTGCACGAGCTCTTCGGCGAGGCCGAGCTGAATCTGCCGATGCTCATCGTGGGTGACTTCGTGCCGAGCGTCGCCGAGTGGCTGCCAACAGCGTTGCAGCGTGTCCGCGGACACCGCTTCCTCGGCCCCCGACGCAACGGCGAGACCGGCGACCTCGCGAGCGTCGATGCGCTGCACGGCATGGGGGTACCCGATATCGTGCGCGTGGCCCTCGAGGAGCTCGCGTGGCGCACCCGCCACGGCCTCCGGTGAGCCGTCTCGTCCCGCATCGCCCGCTCGCAGCGCGGGCGTGGCCCGTCGTTTTCCTAGCCCTCTCGGGAGGTTGCGCCGAGGCCGACCTCGGGGCCCGCGTTCCCGCGTGCGGTGCCTGGCTGTCCTCCCTCGCCGCATGCGCTTCGAAGACCTCGCCCAAGGTGCGCGCCGACCTCGACCGCCTCGGCGCGGCCGTCAGAGCCTCAGCCGAGGGGCATGCCCCACTTCCCGGGGATGCCCTCCAAGCAGCCTGCGAGGCGGCCCTCATGCGCCTCGACGCGAACTGCGACACGCTATGCCCTGGGCCCGCACCACGCTGACCGCAACCAACGCCGGCCGCGCCGTACGCGGCTCAGTCCTCGGTCCTGGCACCGGACGCCATATCCCAGGGATGTGTTCCGGGCCTGCTCTGAGGCGGTTCTCAGCCTCGTGGCCGCGCACCGCGCCAACCCGCGCGCCATATCCCAGGGATGTGTTCCGGGCCGCCTCCGAGGCGGCTCGCAACCTCGTGGCCGTGCACCGCGCCAACCCGCGCGCGGTATCCCAGGGATGTGTTCCGGGCCGCCTCCGAGGCGGCTCTCAGACTCCTCCCCACGCACCGCGCCAACCCGCGCGCCGTATCCCAGGGAT
>SYAK01000421.1 GCA_005788935.1 Pseudomonadota bacterium | reverse complement strand
GACCAGCGGTCATGCCCCCATGGCGAAAGCGAGAACGGCGGATTCGCCAGCACCATGTCGAAGCGCTGGAGCACCTTGTCCCCGGCCAGGTGCCTCGGGTCGAGCAGCGTGTCGCCGCGTTCGAGGAAGGCGTCGTCGATGTCGTGCAGGAACAGGGACATCTTGCAGATGGCCCAGGTGTTGAGGTTCTTCTCCTGCCCGTAAAGCGTCAGGGCCTTCGGGTTCTGGCCGGTGCGCTCCATGTAGTGGACGGCCTCGAGCAGCATGCCGCCCGAGCCCGCGGTGGGGTCGTAGACGGTCATGCCCTCCTCGGGGCGCAGCAGCTCGACCATCAGGCGGACGACCTGCTTCGGCGTGTAGAACTCGCCGCCCTTCTTGCCGGCGTCGTCGGCGAACTTCGCGATGAGGTACTCGTAGGCGTCGCCGAGGACGCGGGAGTCGACGTCGGCGCGGCGCATGCGGTGACGGTCGAAGTGCTGCATCAGCGCGTCGAGGAGGCGGTCGGGGAAGCGGTCCTTGTTGGCGAAGTCGACGTCCTGGAAGACGCCCTTCAGGCGCGGGTTGGCGTCCTCGATCGCGCGGAAGGCGATGTTGAGCGCGGTGCCGAGGTCCACGGAGAGCTTGCGGACGTCGGCCCAGAAGCAGCCCGCGGGGATGTGGAAGCGGTGCTCCTCGGGGTCCGCGGCCAGCTCGGCGTCCTTGTACTCGGCCAGCCGCTCCTCGTACTCCTCGGTCCAGACGTCGCAGAGCCGCTTGTAGAAGAGCAGGCCGAAGATGTAGTGCTTGAAATCGCCCGAGTCGATGGAGCCGCGGAGGAGGTCGGCGGCGCCCCAGAGGTGGCGCTCGAGGTCGGGCAGGGTCAGGGTCGGCATCGGCGGGCTCCGGCTGCGGTCAGGCCACAGGAGAGACAAGGTCGCGCCCCGTGTCAACCGCGACGCAGCGCGCCCGGTCCGCAGCCCTCGCGGGACGGCGCGGCGCGTCGGCAAGGCCGAGCGGTCACAGCTCGGAGAAGCTCTCGAGGGTCACGACTCGCGCCTCGGCGGCCTGCGGGAAGGCCTCGTAGAACGAAGTCAGGGCGGCCTCGTGGCGCGGCTTGAGCCCGTCGAGGCTGACCTGTACCGGGACGGTGCGGCCATTGTCGTCGACCACGAAGTCCACCTCGCCGCGTGGCCCGCGCCAATAGCAGACCTGCCCGAAGCGCCGCCTGAGCGCGAGGAAGGTGGCGCACTCGAGGGCCTTGCCGAGGTCCGCGCCGAGCTTCGTCGTGACGGCGCGGCGCAGCCCCGTGTCGATCGGGTAGTATTTGCGCGGCATGCTCGCCCGCTTGCGCTCGGACCACGCGAAGAAGGGGGCCCCGAAGACGAGGTAGGCGAGCTCGGCCGCCTCGAGGTAGCTCGCGGCCGTCTCGACCGCCACGCCGAGCGGGGCCGCGACGCGGCGGAGGCTCAGCTCGGACCCGGCGCTCTCGAGGACCATCTGCACCATCTGGCGCAGGGGCCGACTCGACCGCGCGCCGAGCCGCTCGCGCAGGTCCCGCTCGACGATGTCGTTGAAGTACTGCCGCAGCAGCAGGTCGCCGTCCGGGCGCGTGACCGGCTCAGGGAAGCCGCCGCCGTGGAGATAGTCGGCCACGGTCGTCTCCGGGCGGGCGCGCCGCAGCTCCTCGAGGTCGAACGGGTAGAGTTCGACGGTCAGGTGGCGCCCGGTCAGCGTGGCGCCGAGCTCGCCAGAGAGCAGCGCGGCGTTCGAGCCGCTGACGACGAAGCGGTCGCCGCGCGGGCGGTCGAGCTCGGCGCGGAGCCAGCGCTGCCAGCCCTCGACCTGCTGGATCTCGTCGAACAGGAAGACCCGCGGCGCAGGCCCCGGTTGACGCGCGCGGAAGGCGTCGACGATGGCCTGCAGCGTCTCGAAGCCGAGCCGGCCGACGAGGCGCGGGTCCTCGAAGTTCACGAAGGCGCAGCGCGCGGGGTCGAGGCCGTAGCGCGCGATGAGCTGCCGCATCAGCGTCGATTTGCCGCAGCGGCGCACCCCCTGGATGACGAGCGCCACGCGGTCGGAGAGGCCCGCTGGCGTGGCGCCCGAGCGCCAGACCGAGCGCCAGACGGAGGGCTCGGGGGGCCGGTCCCGGAGGCTCCAGTCGTCAACGATGCGGAGCAGGCCGTCGTGGTCGAGGTCGCTGTTCATGGTGTCGATCATGCTCGACAGCGCTGGGGTTGTCGAGTTCACTCGACAACGAGCATCTTGTCGAGCGAACTCGACGGCTCGCGCGCGCGTGTGCGGGGCGGGCGACCTTCCGACGACGGGCACGGATGGCCGAGGCCCCTGCGCGACGCAGCGGCGTGACCGGAGGCTTGCGCCGGCCGGGGCGGGCGTGGTGTCATCGGGCCATGGTCGCAGTTCAGACGTTCCAGCCGCAGCGCGCCTTCCTCGCCGTGCCTCCCGACGCCGCGACGGCGCCGCGCGCGCCGACCTACGCGGACATCGAGGCGCTGCCGCCGCATGTCGTCGGAGAGATCCTCGGCGGCGAGCTCGTGGTCTCACCGCGGCCCGCGGTGCCGCACGCCGAGACGGAGTCCGGGCTGATGACGTTCCTCGGCGGGACGTACGGGGCGCGGTTCGGGAGCATCGGCGGCTGGCGCATCCTGGTCGAGCCGGAGCTGTCGCTCGGCGTCGACCCGCGCTTCGACCCGGTCGTGCCGGATCTGGCCGGCTGGCGCCTCGAGACGATGCCGAGGCTGCCCGACACGGCGCAGGTCAGGGTGGTCCCCGACTGGGTCTGCGAGATCCTGTCGCCAAGCACGCAGCGCCGCGACCGCGTGCTGAAGCTGCCGTTCTACGGCCGGGCGGGTGTGCGGCACGTGTGGCTCGTCGACCCCATCGCGCAGACGCTTGAGGTCTTCCGCCTCGTGGACGGCCTCTGGCGGCTCGCTGGCTCGTTTGGCGGAGACGAAGTCGTGCGCGCCGAGCCCTTCGACGGGGTCGACCTGCCGCTCGCCGCGCTGTGGCCCGAGCCCGAGACAGCGCCCGAGGCCCCCTTGGAGCAGCCGCCAGAACCGGCCCCCGGGCCAGAGTCGGCCCCGGAGGCCCCGCAGCGACCGACTGAACCGTGATTCAGTGACCCGCTGAATGGTGATTCAGTCCGGCACGGCCCGATCACGCCAGCGTCAGGCCCCGTGTCCGCTGCGCCGCCGCGTCAGGCGTCCGCGAGGAGCGACCGGACGAGGTCAAGGGGGGACTGGCCAGACTCGACGACGAGCGCGCCGTGAGGGCCGATCCCGCGCACCGTGAGGTCGACGGGCGGGGCCTCGACCCCGAGGAAGGCCGCGAGCGGGGCGCGTCCGAGCGGCAGCCCGAGCTCCCGGAGAGTCAGGTGGAACCGCGGGCGCGGAGCCCAGACGCGCGGGTCCGCGAGGAGCGCGTGGAGGGTGCGGACCTGAAGCGGGCTGAGCGCGTCGAGCCGGGCGTCGCCGTCGTAGGGGTGGGCATGGAAGAAGGCCCGCAGCAGGTGGTCGAGGACGGACTCGAGGGCCCCTGGCGGGCTCACGCGGACGAGGGCGAGGAGGGCGGGCAGCGTGCGCTCGGCGCGGGCGTATCCAGCCCGGACGAGGTTCGCGGCGAGGTCGCCGTGGAAGCCGAACTCTCGCGAGGGTGAGGCGTCCCAGGCGTCCCAGTGGCCGCGCTCGGCGAGGGCCACGAGGGCGTCGACAGCAGCGTCGGAGAGCTGCTCGGGGCGCTGCGGGTCCCCGTGGAGCAGGGACAGGACCATCGCGGCGACGGCGCGCTCGTCCGGGGCGCCATCGAGCTGTCGGGTGAGCAGGGTGGTCGTCCGGTCACGGCCCTCTGCGGTGCTGGCGGCCGCGAGCGCCAGGGTGACGCGCGCGGAGGCCGAAGGTTGGACCGCAAGCGCCGCGAGGGCGTCATCGGCGAGGCCCGCGACAGGCGTCGGCAGCCAGGAGAGCAGGTGCCAGGCCCACGCCGCGATCTGCGGGTCACCGGCCTCGCGCAGCGCGAGGAGCCTTGGGGCGAGGCCGTCGAGGCCCGCGAGGATGGCGGCGGCGGGCCCGTGACCCGGGGTCCGGAGGCCGGGCGGCACGTACATCAGGACGTCGAAACAGAAGTGGAGGAGCGCGACGGTGGCGCCTCCGCGAGGCTCCGCGAGGCCGTCCGAGACGTCTGCGAGGACGTCCGCGAGGCCTGGGGGAGGAGGACCGCCCGTGAGGAACGCCGCGCGGAGGTCGCCGCATGTCGCGAGGACCTCGTCGGCTGTTCCGCGCAGGAGACAGGTGCGCGCTGGGGTGTCGGTGTCCATCGCCCGAGTGGACCGCGCAACTGGCAGACTGTCAACGCCGCGCGCCCCCGCCGCGCCCCGCCGACAGGGCGAATCCGAGGCTGCGATTGAACATGTCCGCATCTCCGGCCCAGGATGCTGGGGCAGTCACTGCAAATGGCCGACGGCCAAACCGCGATTGGGCCCTCCCGCACAGGCTTGGATTCCGCTGAAGATGGACACGCCGCCTCGACATCTGGGCCGGACAGCCCCAAGATTGTCACTCAAGAAGACGAACTGGCTGCCTTCGAGACGATTCGACAACTTCTCGGCGTCGAGAGGCCGATCGGCTACGAGGACTCGGTCGCTTGCTTCAAGATTCATCTTCAGGAACGGAAGACGTGGGTCTTCGTCCGCCTGCAGCTCGACCGAAGGTCTCCCCACGTCTGGGTTCCGATGCAGTCGGAGGACGTCGCCCCCCACGTTGGCGGGCTGCCCCTGAACACGACCAGCAATCCTGGCTGGACTGGAATCGTACTTGAGTCACCGAGTCAGATTCAGAGTCTGGGAGCGCTGTTCAAGGCGGCCTACCAGTCAGTCAGGCAGGCCAAGGCGTCGAACTGACCGATTTCAGGACCTGACACGAGAGGAAGTTCCGCGCCCGTACCGGTAGCCAGAACTCCTGACAGACCGTCGAAACAGACCGTCGAAGTGGTTCAAGTCGCTGCTTCGAACCAACCCAGGCACGCCTGAGGGGCGCATGACCCCTCAGGCGTAGACCTCGTCTCCTGTTCTGGTCTTTCCCGTACCCTCAGCCCGCGATGAAGCCGCCGTCGCAGACGAGGGCGGCGCCGTGGCCGTAGGACGCGTCGTCAGAGGCAAGGACGGCGGCCACCGCCGCGATCTCCTCGGTGCGGCCGTAGCGTCCGCGACTCGCGAACCCTGGGACTGGCGCGACGCGATTGAACGGTGATTCATCCGTCCGAGGCCCCGCGCGACCCAAGCCGCGCCAGATCGCCGGGCGCGATGCATCGCGCCCCTGCCGTGTCACCCTGACGGCCGCGCGATGTGTGTGGCCGCGACCTTGCCTCGGACGGCGGCGACGTGGTGTCATGGCCGCAAGGTCGCAGTCCAGACGCTCCAGCCGACGTCGTATCGCCCGCTCCTTGCGCGGGCCTCGCAGGCGCCCACCTACGCCCACATCGAGGCGCTGCCGCCGCACGTGGTCGGCGAGATCCTCGGCGGCGCGCTCGTCGTCTCGCCGCGGCCCGCCCCGCGCCACGCCAACGCGGCCTCGGTGCTCGGGATGCTGGTCGGGAATCCCTTCCGACTCGGGATCGGCGGCCCCGGCGGCTGGCACATTCTGTACGAGCCGGAGCTCTCGCTCGGCGTCGACCCGCGCTTCGACCCGGTGGTGCCGGACCTCGCGGGCTGGCGCCTCGAGACCATGCCGAGGCTGCCGGAGACGGCGCAGTTCAAGGTCATCCCGGACTGGGTCTGCGAGGTCATGTCGCCGGGCACGCAGCGCCGCGACCGCGTGCTGAAGCTGCCGTTCTACGGGCGCGCCGGGGTCCACCACGTCTGGCTCGTCGACCCGCACGCGCAGACCCTCGAGGTCTACCGGCTCGCGGGGGGCCTCTGGCAGCTCGCGGGCGCCTTCGGCGGCGACGACCTCGTGCGCGCCGAGCCCTTCGACGGCGTCGAGCTGCCGCTCGCGGCCCTGTGGCCCCGCCCGGAGACCGACCCGGAGGCTGCCCCCGAGGCCGCCGAGACCACCCCGCAGCCGACTGAACGGTGATTCATCCATCCGAGGCCCCACGCGCCCCCAACGGCGCACTCCCGCCTGCCGTGCGGTCGAGACACGAACCCTGGGATTGGCGGAACGCGACTGAACGGTGATTCAGGCGGCCCCGGACCAGCGCGCCCCTGACCGAGCCACACCGGCCTACCATGCGGGGGAACGAGGAACCCTGGGATTGGCGCCGACCGCCTCGACGGTGATTCTGTTGACTGGGCCCGGCGGTCCCCAACCGCGCCAGACCGCCGGACGCGATGCATCGCGCCCCTCGCGTGTCACCCTGACGGCCTCGCGACGTCTGCGGCCGCGACCTTGCCTCGGGCGGCGGCGACGTGGTGTCATCGCCGCATGGTCGCAGTCCAGACGCTCCAGCCGACGCTGTATCGCCCGCTCCTTGCGCGGGCCTCGCAGGCGCCCACCTACGCCGACATCGAGGCGCTGCCGCCGCACGTCGTCGGCGAAATCCTCGGCGGCGAGCTCGTCGTCTCGCCGCGGCCTGCTCCGCGCCACGCCAACGCGGCGTCGGTGCTCGGGATGCTGGTCGGGACACCCTTTCGACTCGGGATCGGCGGTCCTGGCGGCTGGCACATCCTCGACGAGCCGGAGCTCTCCCTTGGCGTCGACCCGCGCTTCGACCCGGTGGTGCCGGACCTCGCGGGCTGGCGCCTCGAGACCATGCCGAGGCTGCCGGAGACGGCGCAGTTCAAGGTCATCCCGGACTGGGTCTGCGAGGT
>SYAK01000420.1 GCA_005788935.1 Pseudomonadota bacterium | reverse complement strand
GGGACCCACGCCTGCGCCTTCACGCCCACTGAGGCCTATTGCTGGGGGCGCGGGGGCCAGGGGCAGCTCGGCCTCGGGTCGACCACGCCCACCACGGATCGCGCGAGCCTCCTCGAGCGGGAGGTGGTCCTGAAGAATCCCGTCAGCATGGCGGTCGGGGGCAGCCACACGCTCGGCCTCATCGCTGCGGGCGAGCTGACGGGGTGGGGCCTCAACACGGCCGGGCAATGCGGGGACTCGGGAGGGATCGAGTCACTCTACCAGAAGAAACGGATATTCCTGCCGACCGGCTACGCGGCGACCACCGTGGTCGCGGGCACGGACCACAGCTGTGCCCTGACGGGCGACCGCCGAACTCCGGGCGACCTCCTGTGCTGGGGTGGCAACGCCCGGGGGCAACTTGGCCTTGGCACGACGGTCACCATGTCGCTTGTCCCGACGCGTCTCGACCGCGTCACACAGGTCACCGCGGCCGCGGCCGGCAACGCCTTCTCCTGCGCGGTGTCCAACGGCGGACTGATGTGCTGGGGCACGAACGACGCAGGACAGTCGGGCGGCACCGTCGGAACCGCGGTCATTCTCCCGACAGCGCTCGTCCTTCCTTGAGTCGGGCGAGTGCGCGCCTGCCCCCGACGAGCGCTGCGTGAACCGAGCGCTCAGGCCGGGCGTGCCGCCCGCTCGGCCCCGCCGAGACGACCGCGCGCGTTCGCCGCGAGCAGCCCATCGCGCGCCGCTTCGGCGAACGCGACACTCTCCTGCAATCGCCGGGCGGCGCGTGCCCCGTGACCTTCAAGCCCGAGCAGCTCGCCCTCGATGAGGGCCACCCGCGCCTCAAGCGCGGCTCCGAACGCGCTCCGGCGGGCCATCTCTACGTAACGCCTTGCGTCCGCGAGCAGGCCCCGGGCCGACATCGCGCGCGCCAACCCAAGGGCCGCCCGCGCGAGCACCTCGCCATCCTGCCCCCCGCCCGATCCCGAGATCCCGGCGCTGGCCCTCCGGAAGACCTGTCGCAGGCGCTGGGCCGCCGCCTCGGGCTGACCGAGCCCGAGCTCCGACTCGGCGAGACCGATCTCGGCGAGCGCCTGCTCACGCCCGAGACCTGCCGCCTCGGCCATCTGGACGGCCACTCGCAGCGTCTCCTGCGAACGCCTGAGCACCCTCGGGTCCGTCGAGAGCAGGTCGAGCCCACCGAGCGCCACGAGACACCGCAGCGAATCGGCCTCGCGCCCGGCGTCCTTCAAGGCCTGCCGCGCCTGGCGAAGGTTCGTCCTCGCTGTCTCGGCGTCCCCGACCGCCACCGCGACGGCCGCGTGCGTCTCCTGAATGAGCGCCCCGAGCCCGTGGGCCCCAAGGGCGTCGGTCCGACCAAGCCCCTCCTGAGCCCGCGTCGCGAGCGCGAGCGCGACCCTCGCAGCCTCGGGCCCCTCGACGAGCAGGGCGAGGCGCGCGCGCGCGACGGCCAGCTCGCCCGCGAGCGTCGGCGTCAGCCCCGCAGCGCCATCGGCGAGACGAATCGCCGAACCCGCGGCGCGTCCGTCACCTCGTTCGACGAAGCGCAGCGCGAGCCCGACGAGCGGACCCGCGGGCAGCGCGGCCCCCGCCGAGGCCAAGGCACCAGCCTCCTCAAGCGCCCTCACGGCCGACTCCGCGTCGCCGCCGCTCAACCGCAGCCCGGCCACCCGCAGCCGCCGCTCCGCGTCCTGCGGACCAGGGCCGCGCTCAAGGGCTTCGGCCGCGAGGCGTGGCAGGCCGAGCCGCTCGAGACGCGCCAGCGCAGATGGCTGACCACCGCTCTGAGCGATGACCTCTGCCAGGGCCCGATGCACCGGCCCGTTCCACGCGAGGCGCCGCTCGAGCCACGCACGCAACTCGGGCGTCAGGCCGGTCTCGAGCAAGAGGCGCGCAGCGCGGGCGCACATGGACTCGCCCGCAGGCCCCTCGCCCGTCGCAGCCTCGACCCACGCCGCGTCAGCCTCGGACGGTTGCGCCTCGCGAAGCGAGCGACTGAGCAGCCACGCCTGCAGCGTCTCCCCCATCGCCACCGACGGCGGCGGCGCCTCCGTGCAGACCGCGAGCAACCGCAGGACCGCCGGGTTCCCCAGCGCCAGCGCGTGCAGGCTGTGGCGGCGCTTCGGCGCGATGCCGAGCTCCTCGGCGAGCTGATTCATGCTGCGCAGGCCGAGCGGCTTCAGCTCGATCTTCTGTGCCGACGGCGGAAATCCCGCCGGAATGGGCCCGCGCGTCGTGGCGACGAGACACCACGGCTGACCGCTCGCGAGCGCCATCAGGTCGCCGATGATCGCGGCGCTCGCGGGGTCGATCGCGTGGGCGTCGTCGATCGCGAGGACCAGGGGCTCGCGACCCGACCAGCGAACGAGCAGGTCGAACAGGAGCCGCGACCAGGCCCCTGGGACCACGGGGGCTGCGGGCGCACGGTCGAAGAGCAGCGCGTCGATGAGCCCGCGGGCCTCGGGCGAGAAGGCCTCCGCGTGGACCCCCTCGCGCCCGACGCGCGCCACGTGTTGGACCTCGGCAGCCTTGCCAGCCAACGCGTCGAGATCGAGCAGGGCCGCCAGCATACGCGCGACCGTGTGTCCGGGGAAGCCCGCAGACAGCGGTGATGCGCGCACGAAGACCGCCCGACGCCCCGCCAGGAATGTTTGAATACAAAGGGTCTTGCCCGCCCCGCGCTGCCCAATCACCAGCGCCGCGGTCGGCCCTCCCCGTGACGCCTCGTCGGCGAGCTGCGCGAGGCGCCTCAGCTGAACCGAGCGCCCCCAGAGATGGGGCAGCCGGGCGGCAGGCGAGCGGGCGTCACGCAGCGTCGCGAGCTCGAGCGCCGAGCTGTCCGGGAGAAAGACCGCCGTCTGCGGGGCCGACGCGAGACCGGCCAGCCTCGCGGCCGACGCCGCGAGCGCGACCCTCCCGTGAACCGTGCTCGCCGCGATGCGACGGGCCTCGTCGGTCGCCTCGGCCACGCGCTCGCCCACGACGCTCGCCAGGCCGACACGCAGCGCGACGTTCCTCGCCAGCGCCTGCGCTTGCACCTCGAGCAGCGTCGGCGCCAGCTCACGCAGGACAGCCACCGCGCCCCCGTCTCGGTCAGCCCGCCTGAAGCGCAGGACCAACGTCCGTTCATCCCGGCGCAGCTCGCGATCGTCGCCGTCGAACCCGGCGAGGAGGCGTGTCACCGGCTCCTGCTCGAGGTGCCGCGCATGCTCTGCGAGGACCGCGAGCACGACCGCGACCGGCGCACGCCCAGACGGCCGCACCGCGCGATGGAGCCCCGAACGCTCGTCGAGCACCAGCTCGAGCCCGCCGCGCGACCGTGCCAGCACGTCCCCGAGACCCACCGAGCGCGACGCCACGAGAGCGCATGGCTGGAAGCCGACGTCAAGCGTCACCTCGGCCATCTCGCGGGCGAGGTGGAGGCGCGTCGTGACCTGCGACACGGCCCTCGGCGCGTCGGGATCGAGCTCGGGTCGCGTGAAGCCATGCCCGCTCTCGGGGCAGCGCGCGAGCAGCTCCCGCAACGCCGTCGCTGACTGCGGGCGGTCCTCGGGCTTCGGTGCGAGGAGTGACCGAACGACCGCCGCGAGCTGGGGCGACACCTTCGCGAGCCGCGTGATGTCGGGGATCTCTTCGTTCAGCTGGCGCATGCATAGCGCTGCCGAAGACTCATCCTCGAATGGCCGCCTGCGGGCGAGCATCTCGAACAGGATGACACCGAGCGAGTACAGGTCCGAGGTCGCGGCCGGGTCCTTTCCGAGGACCTGTTCGGGCGCCATGTAGGCGGGGGTCCCGGCGATTTCCACGGTTGACTCGTGCCGACGCAGCCCGCCGTCGGCGTCGTGGTCCCCACGGGCCACCCGCGCGATGCCGAAGTCGAGCACCTTCGCCCAGAAACCCCGGTCGTGGGCCGAGAGCAGGATGTTGTCCGGCTTGAGGTCACGGTGCACGAGCCGGTGGCTCTCCGCGCACTCGAGCGCCTCCGCGATCTGCCCCGTGACATGCACCGCGAGCGCCCCCTCGAGCGGCGCGCGATAGTGGATGAGGTCCCCGAGGGTCCAGCCCTCGAGCAGCTCCATCACCATGAAGAGGTGCCCCTCGCGCGAACGACCGAAGTCATGCACCGTCACGATGTGCGGGTGAATCAGGCGTGACGC
>SYAK01000419.1 GCA_005788935.1 Pseudomonadota bacterium | reverse complement strand
GGGCCGCACCGCGCGCAGGTCCCCATCGAGCGCCTCGGCGATGCGGGCGAGCGCCAGCGTGTGGCGGTCGTTCCGAGGCCCTTCGAAGGCCTCCGCCTGGCACAGGCGAGCCCCGAGGTCCTGCAGGACGCGCCTGAATCGCCGGGCCGGACCATCCGCCTCGGCCCGTGCGACGAGCGCGTCGAGCGGGGCCACCAGCAGCTCGGCGATAACCGCCCCAGCCCGCGCCTCGGGGTCGCGGGACACGGCGTCCGGCCCGCGCAGGCAGAACGCACGCCACCGCGCGAGCGCCTCGGAGCGAAGCCGCGCCGTGTGGACCCGCGCGTAGTCCCCGGCCTCTCCGAGCCCGAGGTAGGTCCCACCCGGCTCGAGCAGGCGTCCGCCCGTCATCGCCGCATGCCAGGCGAAGCGCTCGTAGCGCAGCAGCGCGAGCGCGTTCTCGGCGATGTGGCCCGCGGTCGCCTCACCGAGCCGCGCGGCACGAATCCGGGGGTCGAGGGACCGCCGCGCGAGATGGGCGTAGCGGCCGGCCTCCTCGCCACGGAGGTCGGTCAGATCGAGCGGCAGGTCGCCATCCCCGAGGCGCCCGAGCTCGGCGAGGCAGTACCAGTGGACCGCCGCGACCGCTTCGGAGAGGCGGGCCTCGGCCATGACCTCCCACTCGGTCACATCGACGCGCGGCTCGGCCCCGATGAGCGTGTGAACGAGCCCGTGGCTCCACCACTTGGCGGCACCCGCGCCGCTGTAGTCGGCGAGCGGCGCGTCGAGCGCGAACGGCCACAGCGGGTGCGCCTCGAGCCGCTCGGCCCCGCGCGAGACGCGGTAGATGACCGCCCCGACACCACCGTCGAGGTCCTCCGGGATCCAGCTCGCCGGCGTCGGCAGGACGGTCCGCTCGAGCCGATCGAAGGCGACGACTCCGTGAGCCGCCGCCAGGAGACCCGCGAGCCACTCGAAGGGCGTCCCCCAGAGCAGCGCCTCGTCCCGCCCGTGAAAGCTGCGCCACCAGGCGGGCAGCGGGTCCTCGGCCCCGTCCGGCCCGAGACGGACGCGGAGCACGTCAATTTCCCGGGCACGCGCGACGACGGCCTCGGTGGTCAGACCATCGAGCGCGTCCCAGCCCTCGGTCCCCATCGCCGTCCCGTGCTTGCCGCGTCCCATCAGGCGGGTGTACCCTGTCGCGGGGTCGAGGCGCAACCCGCACGGGGGGCGCCAAGGCCGCTCCGTGCGGCCGCCCCGCAGACGCAGAGGTTCCCATGCCAGGCTGGACGCTACCGCTCAAGATCATCGCCCAGGGATGGTTCGTCTCGAAGGCGAAGAAGATCCCGTTCGACTGGAAGCAGCCGACGTCATCGCCGGGACGCGATCACTTCACGAAGGCCTTCTCCATGGCGGAGCTCGTGGGTGGCGGGCCGCCTTCGCCGCGCCCCTACTTCCTGAACGCGACGCCGAACAAGTACCACGCCGACGCCGCGAAGGACGTCAGCGACAAGGTCAAGGCGTTCGTCGACGCGGCCATCGACAAGATCACGCAGTCCGTGGACCTGTGGCGCGTCCAGGCGAAGGTCAAGGACCTCAAGGTCATGGCCGTCTGCGCCATCGGCACGCCTGGCTGCCTCGACGGCCCGAAGCTCGACTCGCTGCCACCGTTCAAGGCGTGGGTTGGCAAGGAAAAGAACGAGAAGGTCTACATCAAGGCCGTCGTCGACGGCTTCACGAAGGTCTGGGACGAGTGGGCCGGCAAGGTGATGGTCCCCGGCCTCCCGTGGTACCCCGCCTTCGCGGCCTTCCCAGGCCCGATGGCGCCGCCGATGCCGTCGATCCCGATGCCGCTCATTACGCTGCCGTCCGCGATGATGGCCAAGCTCGCCGTCTTCAGCCAGACGAAGCAGGCCTTCATCGACGCCTTCAAGGAGGGCGATCTCGAGGACAAGGTCCAGGACAAGCAGCACGAGGCGATCTTCGAGTCCATCGCGATGGCGTCGTCGACGAACTTCCTGCTGTGGCTGCCGATGCAGCAGGTCATGGCCGTCATGGGCAAGGGCCCGATCCCGACCTTCGCGCCGCCCTACGTGCCCGTCGGGCCGGTCATGATGGGCGACAACCTGGCGGTCCCCGGACACACGGCGGCCTGACCCGCGCAACCCGGGACATGGCGGACCCGAACCGACGCCGGTCAGTACCCGCGCGTCACGTCTCGCGGGAAGACTGCCCCGGTCGGAGCGGCCCGAAACAGGCCCCGCGGGCCAACGGCGGCCCTCTTAGGGGCCCTCCGAGACGCGGCGCCCGGCGCGACCTCGCAGCCCGGGTGACCGCAGCGAGTGCCAGCCGCAGCGCCCCGGTGGCGCCTCACTTCTTCTTCTTCTTGCCGCCCGCCTCCGGCTTCTCGACCGCGAGCACCTCGCCCGTCTCAGGGTCGCGAATGATGCCGGCCTCCTCGTCGGCCCGGTCGCGGGCCGCCGCTCGGATCTCCTTGAGCTTTCCTGACTTGCGCAGCTCGTCGAGACGCTTCTGCTGCGTCACGAAGGCCTCGTTGTCCGCCCGGAGCTGCGCGTCCCAGTCGTCCGTGGCCTGCTGCCGACCCTCGGTCTGATCGAAGACCGCCGCGTCGCCGTCCTCGTCGAGCCGCACGCCCATCCCCCCGCGCTGCTTCTTGAACTGCGCACGATAGGCGGCGTCGGCGGCCTCCCCGAAGAGTTCCTCGGGCGGCTCATCGTCGGGCATCAGCACCGCGGCGCCATCGTCCGACTTCTTCGCGACCTCCTTCGCCTTCTGCGCGATCCAGCCCGCCTGATCGGTGTCGATGATGTTGATCTTCTTGAAGACCTTCACCTCGAGCTCGTTGAAGTCGCGCAGCGGATACCAGCCGCGCCAGACCAGCTCGACGGCGGGCTTGGCCGGGTCCTCGATGTCGATGAGCAGCGTGTCGAGCCGCATCTTGAGCAGCTCCGGCCCGCGGCTCATGTCGAGCGTCACCGTCGGGTGGACGCCTGGCAGACGGAAGTAGAGCTGCCCTTCGGGCGTGAGATGCGTCAGCCAGATCTCCTCATCCCCCCGGATCTCCTTCACCTGCAGCTTCGGGTGGGCCTCCTGGAAGGCGCGCGGGTCCATCAGCGGGATGTCGAGCTTCTTCAGCTGCTCGAGCACGGCCTTGTCGTCCGGGTCGTCCTCGTCGTAGTCGGCCTTGACCTTCTCCATGACCTCCTTGGCCTTGTCGACGTCCCAGAAGTAACACCCGAAGTAGCCCGCCCGCGGATACCACGCCATCGGATACGCCGCCCAGCCAGCTGGCGTGCGCAGCTTCTTCAGGTCAAAGGTCACGAGATCCATGACGATCCCTTCGGGCTTCAGCGGGTCGTCGGGGTCCTCGATGTTCGGCAGGGGCAGGTTCTCGACCGCCTCCTCAAGGTGCGAGACGCAGAATCCGCGGCCCGCCATGTTGGCGGGGTACGGCATGATCGGCTGGGTCAGGTCGACTGACGTCTTCTCCTTGGGTTTCTGGACGTTGGCGTAGCCGTCGGCCCAGCTGTCGTCGTGCAGCCGAATGTCGCCGAACGCGGTCGCGCTGTCCTTGAGGGCCCCCTCGCCGTCCTTCAGCTCGCGCGCGTCCTTCGTGGCCCGCTCGGACAGCAACGCCCGCAGCTCGTCCCGATCCTCGCCGATGGCGTTCAGGTCGAGGAAACCCGTCTTGCTCGAGCTGAAGCGCGGGTCTTCTTCGGGTGCATCCGTCTTGCCAGCCTCGGCCATCGCGGCGGCCTCGGCCTTGGCAGCCTCCTCGCGCGCCTTCAGCTTCGCCTCGGCCTCCTCGAGCTCCTGGGTGTGGCGGAAGCGGCTGACCACCACCATCCCGTCATCCGCCGCATCGGCCTCCGCGAGGGCCTTCTCCGTCGCCGCGTCGAGCTTCTTGTCGCCTCCGCTGTCGCCGAAGGCCTTCGCCGCGAGGGCCGCGGCCTTCTCATCCTTCACGCTGCCCGCGGCCTTCTTGGGCTCGGGTGGCTTGTTCTTCGCCTCCTCGGCGGCGATGAGCTCCTTTTCGATCTCCTTTTTCCGCTCGCGCTTCTTCTCGACCGCCTTGCCGACCTCCTGCGCGTCGGCCGCCATGGCCTTCTCGTCGTCGGTCAGCAGGACCTTGGCCCAGCCGCCGTAGGCGTACTCGTAGCGCAATGGCAGCTTGTCGATCGGCTTGGGCTCCGAGAAGTCCGGGTCGGGCCAGATCCACTGCTCGCCCTTCGCGAGGTCCTCACGCGTCAGCCACTTGACCGGCGGATACCAGATGAGGTGCCGGTCCCCGACGATGCGCAGCCTCTGGTGGAGGAGGCCCGAGACGCGGACCTCGGCCGTGAACTCTGGCACGGGCTTGCCGTTCGGCGCGAAGGCGGTGCCGCGCACGATGACGTCACAGAGCGGCTTCTCCACCGCGAGCTCGCCAGGGTGCCGGACGCTGACGGCTGGCGGCTCGGCGTCATCGTGATCCTCGGCCATCAGCGCCACCGGCGCCGTCGCGACGGGCTTGCACACCCCGTCCATCGGATCGACCTCGAAGCGCCGCTTGACGATGACCGCCAGCCCGTGGCGGCCAGTCACACGGCGACCCGGGAGCCAGAACCCCTGCCAGCCATGCTGCTCGAAATCCGGCATCGCGTCCTCCCCTGCGAATGCTCGCAGCGGGTGGAGGGTCGCACGGCCGAGCGCCCGGACGCAAGACGGCCCGAGACCGCGCAGGGCGGGCTCGGGCCGTGGGGGCAGGTGTCTGCCTCAGGCGGTCACTTGCAGACGGAGAGGCCGACGGCGAGGGCCCGCTGCTCGCCCTTGCCACACACGCGGATGTAAGGCTCGCGGTTGGCGAGATCGTAGCTCAGGCGCTCATCCTTGCAGGTGTAAAGGACCTTCGACACCTGATCGAGGCCTTCCCCGTAATTGAAGCCCTTGACAAAGAGGCGGACGCGGATGCCGGGGTTCTTGTCGAGGAACTCCCCGAGCGACCCAGCGCCACCGGCCTCGACCTGCTTGCCGAGCGCGGGGAAGGTCTGCGTGTCGCCCATGACGCGTTCGTCGCCATCCTTGGCGGCCGGGAGCAGCTCGGCGAGGCGGACCTTGTCAGGCGAGACCTCGACATAGAAGTCCTTCTTCTTGCCAAACGGCGCATCCCCGAGCGTACCGATGAGGTCGCAGCTCGTCTTGCCGCCATCCTCCTTGAACTGGAACGAGGCGGAGTCGCCGTCATCCGCCCGCGGCACCTTCATCGTCAGTGCGGTGATGCGCATCGACTCGTCGAGGCGGCGACGACCGACGAAGGACAGCTCCTTCACGATCTTGTTCGGGAACGAGCGCGAGGCCTTGACCCACTCGGAGGCCGCGAGGTTGCCGGGCAGCGAGAGGGCCGCGCGCTGGTAGTCGACGCCGCCGCCGGGCGTGGCCTTGATCTCCTCGAAGATCTTGTTGATGTCGCCCGCGAGGCTGCCCGCGAAGGCCCCCGCGAAGGTCACGGCGACCTGCTTCTCGTGGACCTTGACTCCGGTCTTGCCAGAGGCCGTGACGCGGACGCCGTTGATGCCACCGATGGGCGCCGCGATCGAGGGCAGCTCGGGGTCCTCGGGCGTCTCGAGAGGCGCGCTGATGGCGGCCTCGAGGCTGGGGATGGCGGCCTTCAGGATGTCCTCGAAGACCTGCGCCTTGGGCGACGACTTCGTGAAGCCCTTCGTGCGCTCGAGCAGCCACTCGAGGAAGGCGCGATCGACGACCGCGGGGCGGAACTCGTGCGGGACGCCCTTGCAGCGCTCGCGGAGGCCCTCGTTCATGGCGCACAGGCGTGAGACGTAGTCGCTGAAGCCCTCGGTCGCGGTCCGCATCCCGATGCCGAAGGCGACCTGGTAGTCGCTGGCGTTCGACGGGAAGAGGTCCTGGCGCTTCCCGGCGATCCCGAGGTTCAGGTAGTTCAGGACGTGGATGAAGGCCTGGTCGAAGCGCGCCTCGTCGACGAACGGGGGCTCGACGAAGTCGACCTTGTCCGTGGCGGCCTTCGCGCGGGCGGCCTCGACGTTGGCGAGGTAGGACTTCAGGAAGTCGGCGTAGCGGCCGAGTCCGGAGGTCGAGCCCTTCGCCCAGAAGTCATTGGACTCCTTGATGAACTGGGTTCCGAAGTCGGCCGCCTGGAGGGCGGGCGTCCCAAGCAGGCCGACGCCGAAGTCGCCCCTGTCGGCCTCGCCGACGAGCGCGAGGGCGGGCTCGGAGGGCGTGGCGCTCGACGACATCTCGGCGAGGATCTTGCCGTCATTGCGGGCCGTGACCTGACGCCGCCAACCGTCGAGCGGGTGCTCTGTCGCCCCCTCCTTCGCGGCCTCCTTGGGAGCGGACGCCGCCAGGTTTTCGAGGCGCGTGCCCTCGAGCTTCCGAATGGCGTTGGCGGCCTTGCCGAACCGCTCGGTCCGCTTCTCGTCGAGGCGGACCTGAAGGTCGGAGTCGCATCCGGGAGCCGCGACCGAGACGGCGGCGAGCGAGCAGAGGGCCACGAACAGCGAGCGGGGTGAGCGAATGGTCATGCGAACCTTCCACGTGAGCGGGCGCGACGCCTCGGGTCTGTCGCAGTCGGCGCGCAGCACACCCGAAGGGCCGCGACTATCCGAGGGGTTGCGCGGCCTGTCAAGGCCCCTGTGCGCGGAGGGGGGCCGTGCGCGGAAGCTTACCACGGGCCCGCCGCGAGCTCGGCGAGGAGCAGCGCCGCGAGGCCGTCGGGGTTGTC
>SYAK01000418.1 GCA_005788935.1 Pseudomonadota bacterium | reverse complement strand
TCGGCTTCATCCGTGACCTGCCGCAGACCCTCGTGCCCGCGTTCAAGGCGACGCTCGAGGAGGTCACGGAGGCGCGCGCGCTGCTGCACGTGGTCGATGTGTCGCAGCCGGGCTGGCCTCATCGGATCGAGGCGGTGTCCCGGGTCATCGGGGAGCTCGGCGCGACCGGGGCGCCCGCGATCATGGTCTTCAACAAGGCGGACCTCGTAAGCGACCGGGCGGCGCTCGCGTTCGAGGCACGGCGATGGGACGCGGTCGTGGTCTCGGCCGCCGATCGCATGACCCTCGCCCCGTTGGCAGAGCGGCTGCGAGAGCTCGGCAGGCCGCGCGTCACGGCCGCATCGCGCGGCGTCGACGCGGACTGACCGGGGTCAGCGCGGAGCTGGCGCCGCGGGGGCTGGCGCTTCGGTCGCCTTCTGGGTCGCGAGCCAGGCTGCGTAGTTGGCTTCGACCTTCTTCTTGAAGGCGTCGCCAGAGGCCTCAAAGTCCAGGACGATCAAGATCTTCCGCTGCTCGAGCTGCGCGCTGGTGTACTTGCGATCATCCGGGGCGGCACGCGCCTCGGTCAGCATCGCGAGGCCGTCACGGGCGTTTTGCGCGAGCCTGCCGAGGGTCAGACCAGGCCCGAGGAAGGTGTCAACGGGGAGATCCGAAGGCTTGCCAGGGAGGAGCGCGAGCTCGTCGAGCTTGGGCGCGAGCACGCTCTGCTCGCCGACCTTGGCGCACGTCACGGCGACGGCCTTCTGGATCTTGTTGCCGTCACGAAGCTGCGGCTCGAGGGCGGCGGCGAGTTCGGAACCGGTCACGAGCTCGGAGGCGGCGAGACAGAGGTCGACGAGCGCCTCACGTGCGTTCTCGGCGCCAGGCTCGGCCGTGTAGGCCTTCTCGGCCGGGAAGGACCCGAGGACCTCGCGCAGCAACAGGCCGCCCGAGAGTGCGAGGGCCTTCTGGGCGAGGGTCAGGTGCTGGTTGGGGGTCGCCGAAATGCGGGCGTTCATGAGTCCGGCCGCGAAGACCCGGTCGGCGTCGCGCGTGGTGCGCGTCGCGTCGCGGAGCTGGCCGAGCGCCGATGCGTAGAAGGCCTCCTCGACCTGCTGGCGGTAGGCATCGCCGGTCGCCTCGAACTCGACGGCGATGAGGAACTTCCGGTTCTCGTACTGCTCCTTCGTGTACTTGCCTTCCTTGTACAGGTTGCGCGCGGCGGAGCTCAGGGCGAGACCCTCTTTCGCGTTCAGCGCCAGCTTGCCGAGCGTGAAGCCTGGTCCAAGGAGGTTGTCGACCGGGACGTCTGTCGGCTGGCCCACGAGCAGGACCAGTTCGTCGAGCTTCGGCAGGATCTCATGGAGATCCGCGGTCTTCGCGCACAGGATGGCGATCGCCTTGTGGACGCGGTGACCCTCGGACAGGAGGGTGATGAAGGCTGGTCCGAGCTCGGCGGCGTTCGGCAGGTCGGAGACGTCGAAGCACAGGTCCATGACGGACTTCCCGGGGTCCTCCATGTCGCTGTCGTCCGACGGCATGTAGCTCTTGTCGTCCGGGAAGGTCTTCAGGACCTCGGCGAGCACGGCGCCCTTCGACAGCTCGATGGCATTGCGCGCGATGAGCCAGCGCTCGCTCGGGGTCGCGCTGGCGAGGCGGGCCGTGAGCGCCTTGACGGCGTCGGCGCGGGCCCGGTCGGCGTCAGGCAGGGCCGGGTTGCGCAGGATCGCGAGGGCGAATGAGTAGGCCGCCTCGCGGAGCTCGGGCTCGACGCCCTCGGCGCGGGTCAGCTCGAGCAGGTAGGCGGCTGCGTCGGGGGCAAGCATCCGCGAGAGCGCGTCAAGGTGGAAGCCGTTGACCGGGTCGGTCTTGTGGAGGCGGCGGAGCGCCTTGACAGCCAGCGCCGAGGCCTCGGGCGTCTTGGCATCGATGAGGAAGCGCAGCATCTGATCGACGTTGAAGGCGTTGGCGACGAGGATACCTGCAGCCTCGTGGCCGAGAGGCCCGAGGTCGACGATCTGACCCGTCGACATGCGGGACTGCATCTTCTGGCGCAGCTCGTCCTGAGGCGTCTCCCAGCTGACGTCCCCGAAGGCCCAGACCGCGATGGCCTGACGGACGCGCTTGAGCTGCTCGGGCTCCATCTGGCGCGCCGACATGAGGATCGTGTCCTTCGCGACGAGCATCGACGGGCGGCGCTCGACGAGGTGCTTCAGCAGCACCTCGGTCAGCTCGGCCGTGACCGCCTTCTGCTCGGCGAGGTCGAGGATGCTGTCGATGGCCGGACGGACGCGCAGCTCCATGCCGCGCCCCTTTTCGACCATGACCTCAAGCGCCCGGACCTTGGTGGCGCGCGGGACGGCGGGGTCCTTCACGACCTCGGCGATGCGCTTGAGACCGACCTCATTGTTGGTCCACTTCTGGAGATCACTCTCCTCGACGGTCTGGTCGCAGGCCGCGAGCGTGGCGGTCAGGAGCAGCGGTGCAAGGAAACGCAGGCGCGGGCTGAGCGTGCGAGGGAGCATGCGGGCCTCCAGGGGCGTTCTCAGAACGGGATGTCGTCATTGAAGTAATCGGACCCCGGCGGTGGGGCGTCGGCTGGGGGGCCCGCAGGCGGGGATGCGGGGCGCGGGGCGTTGCCATAGCCGCCTCCCGGAGCGGGCGCTGGCGAGCGCGCGGGCTGAGCGTTTCGGGCGCCGTAGCCGCCTCCTCCACCACCCTGGCCGCCGCCGTAGCCGCCGCCCCCACCACCCTGGCCGCCGCCGTAACCGCCGCCACCACCCTGGCCGCCGCCGTAGCCGCCACCTCCACCCTGGCCGCCGCCGTAGCCGCCGCCACCACCCTGGCCGCTGGCACCGCCGTAGCCGCCGCCACCACCCTGGCCATCCTCGGGTGCTGAACCCGCACCCCGGCCTGCAGCCGAGTCAAGGAAGGTCAACTGGTTCACCACAATCTCGGTCGAATACTTCTTCTGACCGGTCTGCTGATCGTCCCAGCTTCGGTATTGGATGCGCCCCTCGACGTAAACCTTGCTGCCTTTGCGAATGTAGCGCTCGGCGAGCTCGGCGGTCTTGCCGTACGCCACGACGCGATGCCATTCGGTGCGCTCCTGGCGCTGGCCTTCCCGGTCGCTGTAGGTCTCGGAGGTGGCGACAGAGATGGTGGCGACCATCTGGCCGCTCGGGAGCGCACGAATCTCGGGGTCGGCCCCGAGGTTTCCGATAAGGATGACCTTGTTGACACTTCCAGCCATGTCAGACCTCGCTTCGCAGCAGCTCGATGAGGGTCAGGACGCCGAAACCCGTACCGCCGTGGGTCTTGCCGGGCTCGGGCTTCTCGGTCGAGGCGGGCCCCGCGATGTCGAGGTGGGCCCAGGTCGCCTCGCCGATGAACTCTTTCAGGAACAGGGCCGCCGTGATGGCGCCGCCCCAACGTTCGCCGATATTCTTCATGTCCGCAATCGGTGACTTCAGCATGCCGCGCAGCTTCGGATTGAGCGGCATCGGCCAGACGTCCTCGCCCACGGACTTCGCCGCAGCGGAGATGCGCCCGCGAAACGCGTCATCGTTCGCGAAGAGGCCAGCCGTGTGCGGCCCGAGCGCCACGACGCAGGCGCCTGTCAGGGTCGCGAGATCGATGATGCGCGTCGCGCCGAGCTCGACCGCCCAGGCGAGCGCGTCGGCGAGGACGAGGCGGCCCTCGGC
>SYAK01000417.1 GCA_005788935.1 Pseudomonadota bacterium | reverse complement strand
GTCGAGGGCGAGGAGTGCGGTGTCGACCGCGCGCTGGTCGGTCGCGTCGGCGCCAAGCAGCGCCTCGCGGATGGGGCCACGGACGTTCTGGACGGCGTTCCGGACGCCCTTGCCAAGGTAGCGGGCGGGGTCGCCGTCGCGCAGCTCGATGGCCTCGTGGCTGCCCGTCGAGGCGCCAGACGGGACGATGGCCCGGCCGACCGCGCCACCCTCGAGCGTGACCTCGACCTCGACGGTCGGGAAGCCGCGGCTGTCGAGGACTTCGCGCGCGTGGACATGAGCGATGGACGTGGCCTTCATGATGTCTCTCTCCTCGGGCTGGGTTCGTGTCTCGGGCGCCGACGGGGGCTCGCGTCGCCTGCCGCGTCCGGTTCCTAACGCGGCCGCGGCGCACGCGTCAACGCGCGGTCACCGAACTTGCGCCACCCCGCCACGGACCTCGCGCTGCCGAGACCGGCCAGTCGCGCCAGGTCGCGTCAGGCCGTGACAGGTCGCGACAAGGGCCGCTTGCCCGCAGCGGCCCCGCGTGGCAGAAACAAGGCCTCTGCCGCGGGCTTCGTGTCCTCCGATCTCCGCGCGGCCGAAGGAGCGCCCGATGACGCCCGACCTGCCGACTCCGCCGCGCCCGCTGCCCGTCGCGGTCGTCCAGCTGACCTCGACGCCCGACCTCGCGCGGAACCTGCAGGCCATCTCCGACCTGACAGCCGACGCGGCGCGGGCTGGTGCGCGCTTCGTGGCGCTGCCCGAGAACGCGCTGTGGCTGCGCACGTCGCCTGACGACAAGGCCCCGGTCGAGCCGGTCGACGGGCCCCTCGTCTCGCGGCTGCGTGGGCTCGCGGGCGACCTCGGCGTCCACCTGCTGCTCGGCTCGTATCCGGAGACGTCGCCAGTCGCGGGGCGGTATTACAACACGTCCGTGCTGATCGACGGGACGCAGTCCGAGGCGCCCGTCACGGCGACCTATCGCAAGCTGCACCTCTTCGACATTGACGTGGCCCAGGGGGAGTCGCAGCGCGAGTCGGACACCATCACGCCCGGAGATGCGGTCGTGACCGCCGATGTGGCGGGCGCGACGCTCGGGCTGTCGATCTGCTACGATCTGCGATTCCCGCGGCTCTACCAGCGCCTCGTCGACGTTGGGGCGCGGATGCTTGCGGTCCCGTCGGCCTTCACCGAGTTCACCGGCAAGGACCACTGGCTCGTGCTGCTCCGGGCCCGCGCGATCGAGACGCAGACCTTCGTCGTGGCGCCCGATCAGAGCGGCTTTCACGGTGGCAAGCGTCGCAGCTACGGCAAGAGCGTGATCATTGATCCGTGGGGAATTCCCCTCGCCATGGCGGGCGACGGGCCGGGGTTCGCGCTCGCGTGGCTCGACTTCGCGAAGCAGGACGCGGTGCGGGCGTCGCTGCCGTGCCTCCATCACCGGCACCCTGCCGTCTGACACACCGAAAAAAACGGTCAAATCGTTCATGCCGGGTGTGGCAAATCGTCACCCCCCGTCGCGGCCGCCGCGGCCGCTCATCCCCATCGCCCAGGAAATTGCCATGCGTCGCATCGTCCTCGCGCTCAGCACCGCCCTCCCGCTCGTCGCCTGCTCCCGCACGGAGGCGCCCAAGGCCGCCCCCGACGCAGCGGTTGCCGAGGTCGCGCCCGCAGCCCCCGAGCTGACCCCCGAGGAGCTGCAGGCGAAGCGCATCAAGGACCGCGAGAATCAGCCCGAGCCGACGCTGAACCCCGAGGAGCCGCGCGAGAAGTTTCAGCTCGTCTGGGCGAAGGGCGGGGAGGCGTTGCGCAATACGGCCGAGGAGCGTCTGAACCTGTTCCTTCAGATGAAGAACCAGACGCTCGAGGAGAAGGTGCACAAGGACCAGTACGCCGCGATGCTCAAGCTCATCGAGGACTTCGGGCTCCCGCGGGAGCCTGCCGAGCTCGAAGGGGCTGCCGCCTCCGTCTGCGACGTCGTGGTCAAGTTGCGCGACGGGGCGAAGGCCCTGTCGGACGCCCCGAATGAGGAGCTGAAGAAGCTCGACGTCGTCATCAAGGAGCTCGAGAAGGAGCAGGCGGCGGGCAAGACGGTCAGCCAGGGCCGCTGGGACCGGCTTGAGGAGCAGCGCAAGGAGATCTCACTGCCGATCCTCGCGAGCGGCTTCCTCGTCCTCGCGGCTGGCAAAATCCTCGATGAGGCGCTCATCCTCGCCGAGTGGGGGCCGCGCAGGTCGCAGCTCGTGCTGCGCGACTGCCTCGGAAAGATCGCCGCCGAGGGCGGGCTGGCGAACGATCTCGCGCAGGCGTCGCTCGAGAAGGCCCTGTCGCGGGCCAAGTGGTATCGCGAGCTCGAGTGAGCGGCTGCCGGGAGCGGGAATCGAACCCGCATGCCCCATGGGGCGAGGGATTTTAAGTCCCCTGCGTCTACCATTTCGCCACCCCGGCGTCGCGCCGCCCTCATGCCGCCGCTTGGGCGGCGCGTCACCCGAAAAGTGAAAGGCCGCGGCTCGGGAGGAGCGACGCGGCCTTGGTCGGGAGACGGAGCTGGTTCGCCTCAGCGGCTGGCGAAATCGAGGCGCACCTTGAGCCCGTGGGAGCACTTGAAGCAGGGTGAGTGACGCACATTGAGCGAGTTGGCGTTGACGTAGTCGTCGACGCACTCGCTGACGCGCACGTCCCGGTTCAGGAACTTGCAGAAGAAGGCCTCGGCGGGCTTGCGCTTGGCGTTTTGCAGGTTGGCTTGCAACGGCTGTCTCCCGGGGTCGACGGGTGGGGAAGCGGACGGACCACGGCAGGACGGCGCCGTGGGGCGGCGCTGTCAGGCGGCGGAGCTGGACCCGCGGCGGGGATCACAGCTGACTGTCGAAGGGACCATGGCGTTATCCGGGGGTGCGTCCGGGGTGTCAACATGTTTTTTTTGACGTGAACCCCCGATGCCCTGTGTGCTCTCCGCGTGCGGCATCCACGTGACATCGGAGTGGCATTTCGGCTCGGTCTCGGAGTCGCGCTGATGGTCTGTCTCCCCGCCCCGGAGGTCGTGGCGGCCGAGCCGGTGGCCCTTGCGGTCGCCGAGGTGGAGCGCCTGCTCGCGCCGCCCTCGCGCCGCAAGGGACCGACCAGTCTGGGTCACACGAACGGGGGCGCACTCGTGAAGCCGGTCGCCATCGCGCGGGAGGGGCGCGGCTGGGTGGTGCCCGGGTCGTTCCTCGCGCGCGGGACGCAATACGGGACGCGTACCCTCATCGACACCCTCACGACCGCTATCGGCGAGGTGACCGACGCGTTCCCGGGGTCTCGCCTCGTCGTCGGGAACCTGGGCTTCGCGTCGGGCAAGCAGATCCCGTGGAGCGTGTCGCATCAGGCGGGGCGGGACGCGGACCTCGGGATGTACGCGCGGACGAAGGTCGGCAGGCGTGTCGAGGCGCTGCCGTTTGCGGCTTTCGGGCGGGACGGGACCGCGCGGTCGGGCGACCGGACGGTGGTCTTCGACGACGCGCGGAACCTCGCGCTCGTGCGGGCGCTCGTCGAGCCGCGGGGGTCGCGCGTGCAGTACATCTTCGTGGCCCGGTGGCTCAAGGCGCGGCTGCTCGCGGAGGCGGCGCGGCAGAAGGTGCCGCGGGGGATCGTGGCGCGGCTCGACGCGGTGATGCACCAGCCAGGGGATTCGACCCCGCATGACGACCATTACCACGTCCGCGTCTTCTGCGACGTCGAGGACCGCCTGTACGGCTGTCAGGACCGCGGGCCGGAGCGCGACTGGGTCGAGGCTGGCGAGGCGCGTGTGCGGGCCTTCATCGCGGGCCTCGGCGAGCTCCTCGGGCGCCCGGCGCGCGATCGGAGGGGTTCCCGTCTTGCGCTGCAGGCGGTCGAGCGGCTTGGTGCGTTGCGTCACCCAGCCGCGGCCGAGCACCTCCTCGAGGCCTTGCTGCGGTCCGAGGCGGCGGTGCGGAAGGCGGCGCTCGGGGCGCTGCGGACGACGGGGGCCGAGGAGGTCGCCGAGGCGCTGATCGCGACGTTGCCGGGTGTTCGCGACGCGGCGTGGCTCGCCGAGCTGCTCGCCGTGGCACGGGCGGCTGCAACGCGCGCGACGGTCCGCGCAGCGCTCGGGCTCGCACGACGCGCCGAGGCGGCGCTGCACCCGCAATTGGCTGCGTCCAAAGACCATGGTAAAAAGGCACTGGCTGCGGTCAGGGCGTTCGCGGCCACGGTTCTCGGGCGGCTCGGCGATGGCGAGGACGCGCGCCACCGGGAGGCGCTCGTCGGGCTGCTCGCGGACCGGGACCGCGCGGTCGTGCAGGCGGCACACGGAGCGCTGCGCGGACTCACGTGTGTGTTTCACGCAAGCCATGGCGACTGGGGCGACGATGGACCCAGCGCCCACGCGCTGCGCGGGCTTGGGCGCTTCGACATGGTGGACCGTGGCTTCCCGAAGGAGGCGAAGAGCCGCGAGGGGGTGCGGCGCCTCATCAAGTTGCTCGTCCACCGCGACGCCGCGGTGCGCGGGTGTGCGGGGCGTGCGCTGGCCGCCATCACGGGGCATGCCCCAGACCTCGGCGCTCGGCCACCCGCGAAGCAGCGCCGGCACTGGCAGCGCTGGTGGGACGAGCACGGGGCACAGCTGAGGCTGCCGCCCTGAGGCGCGGGCCACTCCGGGCTGACCGCCGGCCCTGGTATCGACCTGGCGCAACGGGCTCGTCGCGATGCCGCTTGCGGGTCGTGCCGCCCGCCTCGGGTCGCGCCGCCCGCGTCAGTCCGCGTCAGTCCGTCGGGCTCGACCCGGGCTGGCGGGCGTGCTAGCGGGTCCGCCAGCCGCGCGACGTCTGGTTGCGCAGCGCGAGAGGGGAGGGGACGCGGATGGTGACGCTCGTGACAGGTTTCGGTCCCTTCCTCGATGTGGCGGACAACGCCTCGTGGCACATCGCGCGAGCGCTCGGGGAGCGGCCGGGCTTCGTCGCGGTCGAGCTGCCGACGAGCTTCGCGCGGGCCCGAGAGGTCCTCGCCGCGGCCATCGCACGCGAGGCGCCAGCGCGCATCGTCTCGGTCGGCATCGCACGCGCAGGCGGCGGCTACCGGGTCGAGTCTGGCGCCGCTGGGGTTGTGACCTCCACCCACGCCGACGTCGACGGGGTCGTCGCGACCGGGCACCGCCTTGACGCCGAAGCGGCCCCGCGCCGGACGCTTCACGACACGGAAGGGCTCGCGGCGCGGCTGCGCGAGGCCGGGCTGGATGCTTGCAGTTCAAACGATGCCGGCGGTTATGTGTGCAACAGCACCTATCATGCGGCGCTCGGGCTGCGGCCTGACGCGGTGTTTCTGCATGTCCCGCCCGAGGTCGCCCCGGCGGCCCTTCGGCGCGGCGTGGCAGCGGTCGAGGCCCTCATCGCGGGGCTCGCGGCGCGGCCAGCCCTCGGGCCAGCCCAGGTCACGGCGCGCCATCGGCTGCATCTCCTCGGCCTGCGCGGCGGGACGGACGAGGTGACGCCCGGGTATCAGCGGGGGGAGGCCCGGCTCAGGCGGGATCTGCCGCGCGGGTTGCCGCCGTGGGAGAGCGTCGAGGCTGCGCTCGCGTCGCCCGAGGCCCCGCCGCTCGACAGCGCCTGGTTTCTGACCCGGGACCGGGCCGAAGCAGCGGCTCGCGAGGCGGCACGGGCGGCGCTCGGGGCCGACACCGACGGCTGGCTCGTGCTCTCGCCAGCGCTCCGCGGGCTACCATCGCTCGCGCCAGGGGTCGGGCTCGTGGCGGCCGGCCTCGAGACCCCACCCTCCCTCTGCCGCCTCGCGCGCGCAGCCCTTCACCCAGCCGCGGTCATCGCCCGCGCCTTGCCAGCCGTCGCGCGGCCAGTTCGGCGCTTCTCGGCGCTGATGATCGCGGGGGCAGCCCTCGCGCCGACGCTCCTCTCCGCCGATCTCGACGCGCTCCTGACCGACGTGGCCACCCACCTGCTGCCGCCTCAGCACCGTGGCGCCGAGACCGAGGCGCTGCTCCTCGCGTGTCGCGACGCAGGCCTCCTGCGCGACCACCCAGGGGAAATCGAGCGGCTAATCCACGGCCTCTCGCGCCGTCGCGCGGACCGCGTGCATCGAGCCTGGCTCCGGGGGAGCTTCGCCCTCCCGGTGGATGCGACGACGGCGGGCCCGATGACTTGAACCCCCATCGAATCGGCGGTTCAGGTCCGCCCCGATGGCTGCGCCTCGGTACGCCTCACGGCCATGTTCCCGACATCGACCTGCACCAGCGCTCGCCGCGAGAAGGTTTGCGCGTGGCCGCGTCCGGTGCTAGCCTTTCGCCGCTCGTGCCGCCGCGCGAGCCCCTGCCCGAGGAGCGTCCGTCATGACCCAGCCCCGCCTCGCGTCGACCCTCGCCGCGCTGTCGACCCTCACGGCGAGCGCCGCCGCGCACGCCGACAATCCGCGCGTCAACAGCGAGCTCTTCCGCCCATCCGCGCACCGCGGCGACCTCGTCGGCGCCATGCTGACGGACATCGGGACGCACACGGCCTGGTCGGCCGCGATGATGCTGCATTTTGGCAAGAACCCGCTCGTCTTCCTCGAGGCGGCCGAAGACGGGACGCGCCGCCACGAGGTCATCGCGAACCAGTTCGCGGCGGACCTGATGGGCAGCGTCGCGCTCTTCGACCGGGTCTCGGTCGCGCTCGCGGTGCCCGTCTTCCTCGCCAACAGCGGCGAGGCGGCCGGTGCCGTCACGGGCGTCGCGGTCGACCCCGCGGTCTCGAGCGCCGCGCTCGGCGACATGCGGCTGTCCGCCAAGGTCGGGCTGCTGCGCCGCGAGGAGGGTGCGGACGGCTTCGGCGTCGCGGCCTCGCTCGACATGTCGCTGCCGACAGGGGATGGCGACAGCTTCGTCTCGGACCCCTTCACGCTGACGCCGACCCTCATCGCCGACTACAAGCTCGGCGACCTCATGCTCGCGGCGAACCTCGGCGTGCGCCTCCGCGGCCTCGACACGAACGTCTACGGCTTCGTGACGGTCGGCAACGAGGTCGTCTGGCGTGTCGCGGGGGCCTACGACGTCCTGCCCGGCGAGCTGTCGGTCCTTGGTGAAATCCAGGGTGCCTCGACGGACTGGGGGCAGGCCAATGCCAACGCGATGGAGGGTGTCATCGCGGGGCGCTACGTGCTCGCGGACTACGACATCGCGCTGACGCTCGGCGGCGGCTCGGGCTTCGCGCGCGGCATCGGCAACACGAAGTTCCGCATGTTCGCGGGCGCCACGTGGGCCCCTGAGGTCATCGTCGACGCGGACGCTGACGGCATCCTCGACAAGGCCGACGCCTGCCCTGCGGTGCCCGAGGACCTTGACGCCTTCGAGGACGCGGACGGCTGCCCCGAGGCCGACAACGACGCGGATGCCATCCTCGACGCCGCCGACGCGTGCCCGAACGACAAGGAGGACGCGGACGGCTTCAAGGACGAGGACGGCTGCCCCGAGGCGGACAACGACGGTGACGGACTCGCCGACAGCACCGACGTCTGCCCGCTCGAGGTCGAGGACAAGGACGGCTTCGAGGACGAGGACGGCTGCCCCGAGGCCGACAACGACAAGGACCGCATCCTCGACGCCGACGACAAGTGCCCGACGGCCGCCGAGACGTGGAACGGTCACGAGGACACCGACGGCTGCCCCGACGAGTCGCTCGCGAAGATCGAGGCGGGACGCATCGTCATCAGCCAGAAGATCTTCTTCGACAACGCGAAGGCGACCATCAAGCCCGAGTCGATGCCAGTGCTCGAGGCCGTCAAGGGGGTGCTCGCGACGAACCCGCAGGTCAAGCGCGTATCGATCGAGGGGCACACGGACGACGTCGGCAACGACGCCAAGAACAAGACCCTCTCCGACGACCGCGCGAAGGCCGTCATGATGTGGCTCGTCGAGCAGGGCATCGACCCGCTGCGGCTCGCGGCGGTGGGACACGGCGAAGAGAAGCCGGCGATGGCCGGGAAGACGGCCGAGGCGCGCGAGGCGAACCGGCGCGTCGAGTTCCTGATCGTCGGTGAGTGAGGGCGTGTGAGGCGTTTCCCGTCGCGCGATGATGCGCGGACTTCGGGATGGGGGAGGCGTGGATGGGAGCTCTCGCGGGTACGATCACGATGCGCTGCTACTTTGTCCCGGGTGAAATCCCGAAGGACTTCAAGGAGCGTTATCTCAAGGCGTTGACGAAGCACCGCTTCGCCGACATCAACGTCGACCAGGGCCACGAGGAGTCGATCGGCTGGGTGTCGGCGTCGGACCCGTTCGATGTCGAGTTCGACCTCAACAAGATCCTCTGGGGCAGCTACCTCATCGCGGCCTTGCGCCACGACACGATCCGGCTGCCGGCGACGGCCTTCAAGCTGCACCTGCGGCGGGCGGTCGAGGAGCACTGCAAGAAGACGGGCAAGGAGAAGCTGTCGAAGGCCGAGGTCGAGGAGGTGCGCGACCTCCTCGAGAAGCAGCTGCGGAAGAAGGCGCTGCCGAACATCAAGGTCTACGACATGGTGTGGAACATGGAGCGCGGGGTCGTCTGGCTGTGGTCGACGAACAAGAAGGTCAACGAGCAGTTCCTCGATTTCTTCGAGGAGACCTTCGGCCTCGCGCCGCACGAGAAGAATCCCTACACCCAGCTCGAGCTGCTCGGCCTCTCCGAAGAGGCGGTCGCGCGCGTCATCGAGATCGAGCCAGCCGCGATGGCCGCGCCCCCCGAGGCGCTGAAGCCGCGCCGTCGCGGTGCGCGCGCCGACGACTGACGACTGACGCCGACCGGCCCTGCGAGGCCTCCCTCTGACCCGAGGTGCATGGCGGCGGCCCGAGCGGCCCGCTGTGCTCCGTCTTCCGGAGCGACGCGATGGACATCATCAACCGCATCAACGCCACCCGCTACCTCGGGCGCGAGTTCCTCACCTGGCTCTGGTACCGCTCGGCGACGCAGCAAGGCATCTTCGAGCTGCCCGACGGGGCGGTCGAGGTGTGGTTCGATGCGCGCCTGACGCTCGAGTCGCAGGGGGACCTGAAGGAGCAGAACGTCATCAAGGCCGAGTCACCGACCGAGACGACGGAGGCCCACGCGGCGCTGCTCACGGGCAAGCTCGTCAGCGAGGCGCGGCTGCGGGTGGTGCACGGACAGAAGCAGTGGAGCCTCGCGATGAAGGGCGACACGCTCGGGGTGTCGGGGGTCAAGATCCCGGCGCTGCTCTCGCGTGAGGACGATGACCAGCTCTACGAGCGCTTCATGCTGATCGAGGAGATCGAGGACATGCTCGCGGCGCTCTTCCGCCAGTTCATGGAGCTGCGGCTCGACGACGCGCTATGGCGTCCGGAGATTCAGGCCATCCGGACCTGGGTCCACGAGGTCGAGCCGGGCTGAGGTGCCACGCACGTCGGGCCGAGCGGGGTCTTCCGGGGCGCCCGGCGTTCGGTCCGTGCGTCTGAGGTCGATGACCTGAGTCCGCAAGCCTGGCCACCAGGCATCGGGCCCCAGCGGGTGGCCGAGGTTGCAAGATGCTTGCTGTTGAAACTATCTCGTCGGCGACTCCTGGGGACACGCCAGAGGCCGCCGAGGTGCTTGCAGTTGCAAGCATCTGGCGGCCATCGCCGGAAGGCTCCCTTCCTGAGGCGGGGCTCGGGGTCAGAGGTCGGTGCAGAAGCAGGCGTCGACCGCGATGACGCTCGACGGGTCGAGATCGCAGCCGGTGGTGGCCTCGTAGCCGGCCTGCCAGCAGACCTCGCCGCAGTCCCAGGTCTCCCAGGCGCCGTCGTTGCAGCTGTCGATGGTCCAGGCGTCGACGCAGACGCTGTCGCCCTCGAGGCAGGTTGGGGCGCAGCCAGCCTCGTCCTCGCGTGAAGCGCAGTCGACGCGGCCGTCACAGACCCAGGCCTCGTCGATGCAGGTGCCATCGTCGCACGCGGTCTGACCGCGCGGGCAGGTCGGCGCCACGTCGCAGAGGCAGGCCTCGAGGCCGCTGCCACCGTCGGGCCCGCAGCCGAGGACCACGTCGAAGCCGGCGTCCCCGCACAGGCGCGCGCAGTCGTAGGCCTCCCAGCGGCCGCGCTCGCACTGGGCCAGGGTGCCGCCGTCGATGCAGGCGAGCGCGTTGTCGGTGCAGGCGGGTGGCGGGGCGGGCGCGTCGCAGAGACACGCAGCGCCGTCGGGCCCGCCCGGGCTGCACCCGAGGGCCCGGCCGAGGCCTTGCGCCGCACAGGTGGCTTCGCACGCGGTGATAACGGGAGCTCCGCCGCGGCATGATGCGACCCCACGGCCATCCGCGGTGCAGGTCGCCGGGCCCGCGTCGCATGCGGTCTCGAGGCAGAAGCAGCTGTCTCCGCCGAGGTCCGACGAGGTCCCGCAGCCGTTGGCGCGCGGGTAGCCCTGCGCCGCGCAGATGGCGTCACAGCCGCTCGTGACGCGGGCGCCGGCGTCGCACCAGCTGAGGCGGTCGCTGTCGATACACGCAAAGTCGGGGCTCGCGCAGGTCGGCGTCGTCGGCGGGGTCGGAGACGGGCCGACGTCCGCGGTGGCTGCGCCATCCCGGGGCGAGCTGGCGGCGTCGCGAGGTGCTGCGGTGTCGCGCTCCGTGGCGGCGTCGCGAGGTGCTGCGGCGTCGCGCTCCGTGGCGGCGTCGCGAGGTGCTGCGGCGTCGGCCTCGCCCGTAGTGCGGTCGTCCGATCGGGGCGGACGGGTCGGGGCGCCCGCGAGCTCCCAGAAGCCGTCGCAGGCGGCGAGTGACGCGAGGAGCAGTGGCAGCGCGAGACGTGACGGGGACAGTGAGCGCATGGGGGCCTCCGGGCTTGTGGTACGGGGGCCCAGACGCGGCGGGGTGGCGCGGGATTCAGCGCGCGTGTGTCACGGCTTTGTCTCGCGCTCAGCGGGACGGCAGGACGACGTGGGCCGAGGCTGGGTCGACGAGCGCGTCGCGGGTCTCGGGCGGGGTGAGCGACCGCGGCAGCGTGACGAGCGTCCGCCCGTCGAGGGTGCGCCGCAGGATGGCCGCTGCGAGGGCGCGGGCCTCCTCGACGGCGGGCGGGTGCAGGAGGCCGCTGCGGGTCACGGGCACGGCGACCTCGACCGTGTCGAGTCGGCTCGTCAGGCGCCCGTCCGCCGCAACGGTCAGGCCGAGCGTCGCCGAGACGTCGATCGTCATCGCGGCGAGCTGCCAGCGGGCGCCCTCCCATGCCGCCCAGAGGCCGAGCTCGAGCCCGTCGAGCGTCAGCGTCAGTCTCGCGGGCTCGGTCGGGTCGGCCGTGCGCCAGGCCTCGAGGCGTGGCAGCGACGTCGGCGCCCACGCGACGGTCGTGGCTGGCGGCGCGTCGCCGAAGGGCGCTGTCCACCTCGGGGCGAGTGCGCGGATCGTCGCTCCGTCGAGCGTCCCGACAGCCGAGTCGGCGCCGCAGAGATGCCCCGCCAGGGTGACGGCGCCGAGGACCGCCTCGAGGGCCGCGACGGGGACGTTCAGGCCTGCACGCGCCGGGGGTCTCACGTAGGCGGGGGATTCGGGCGGGTCCCGGAGGGCGAGCGGTGCCACGCACGGGGCCGGGGTTGCGCTGACGGCGAGCTCGAACCAGGCGGATACCCCGTCCTCCGCGGCGCCGACGGGCTCGGTGGCGCGGGCCCGCATCCGGACGTCGAGGGGTGGCGGCAGGGCGTCCTCGGCGGGCCGCAGCGAGACGAGCACGGCGGGCAGGTCGAGCCCGAGGAGCTGGACGAGCTCGGGTCCGAGCGCCAGGTCGACCGCGGGCGGCAGCTGGCGGGTGAGGGCCTCCGCCAGGCTCGACGCGTCCGGGGGCGGGCAGGGCTCTGCTTCACGCGTCGGCACCTCTGCGGCCTCGAACGGGCCATCCCAGCGGGCGCGGGCGGCGACGCGGGGGCGAAGACGTCCGAGATCGTCGGTCGCGAACGCGAGCGGCAGGGTGAAGCGTCCCGGTCCGAGCGCGACCGTCCCCGCCGCCGCGGGGCACGCAGCGTCCTCGGTTGCGGGCGACAGCCCGGACCATGCGAGCGATGTCGACGGGACCTCGAGGCCGAGCGCGAGGCCGTCCTCGTCGCGCAGGACAGCGAGCCTGGCGACTGGGAGCCGGGCGGCCGCGAAGACCACCGACGAGGCCGCGTCCCCCGCGAGCTGGAGTCCCTCGGCGCGCAGCACGCCGGTCGCCTGCATGAGCTGGCGCGTCGCGTCTGCGAGCGCGGGCGCGTCGAGGTGCTGCTCGAGCGACGACATGTGGCCAGGGGTCTCGAGGGAGGCGGCCCCCGAGCCCCACGGCGGCGGTGCCTCGCAGGCGCCCGTGAGCGCCGCGATCACGAGGGCTGGCAAGGATGGCCATGCGTCAAGGACATGGGGGCGCAATCGATTCATCGCGCAGGCACCTCGAACCACCGCAACGCCGTCGCCAGCGAGCCCGGGGTCGTGAAGGCGCCGTACGCGCCGATGAGGCCATCGCCCTCGGCGGCGAGGTCGAGCCAGCCGCCAGGCGGCAGCCCGTCGAGGTCTGCGGCGACCGTCACGCGCTCGCCCGCGAGCTTGAGGTAGCGCCACCGCGGACCATCGGCCTCGAGGTGCACGACATGCCAGACCCCGTTGTCCGTGATGGCGAGGCGCGCGAACTGCCCGACCGCCCGCTGCAGCTCGCGCCCGTCGGCGGTCGTCCAGCGGCCGTCGTCGAGCACGCGCGGCGGCTCGCCCGGGGTCAGCGCGCGCAGGGTGCCGGCGGTCGCGTCGTGGTAGACGACCGCGAGGCTCCGCCCCGGCGTCAGGGCGAGGGAGGCGAAGGCCCCGACGTTGCCGGTGTCCTCCCCGGTCACCGGGTCGGTCCCGTCGAGCGTGGTGACCGCCCAGCGCCCGTCTCCGTAGCTCGCCGCGAGCCTCAGATCGCCGCGCGCGACGTCGTGAAACGCGATCCGCGGTTGCGCGAGGCCATCCCCGCCTGGCACGAGTGCGATGGCGGGGAAGGTGCCGTAATCATCGCCTTCCTTTGCACACGAAAGTAGAGTGTCGCAGCTCGGGACCAGCTCGCGGCGCCAGGGTGGCGATGGAACGTCGTCGGTCGCGGCGGGTCGGGTCGCATAGGCGAGGGCGCGCCGTGCGTCGTGCCGGTAGGCGAGGTGGACGCGCCCGGTGTCGTCGATGGCGAGGGCTGTGTGGGACCCAGCGGCAGCCCCCGCCTCGCCGTCGACGACGGTCGGAGGTCCGAAGGCGAGGGCGAGCGGCCTGCTCCCGTCCGTCTCGCGCAGACCGGACGCGACGCCCCCCACCGCGTGGAGGAGGCGCCCCCCCAGTGGGTCATGCCAGGCGACATGGATGGCGCCGTGGCGCACGGCGATCGCTGGCCACGTCGGATCCGCAGCCGCGCGGGGTCCGCTCGCGACGACGGGCGGCATGAGCGCCACGTCGGCCCGCACGGCGCCATCGGCGGCGAAGATGACGACCCGCACGGTCCCTGGCGTGCTCGCCGCGGTCACCGCGACGAGGTGGCCGTCGCCAAGCGGCGCGACCCGCGTCGAGCGGCCTGTCGCAGGACCGGGCTCGGAGCGAGATGGCTGGCAGGCCTCGTCGGTCGCTGGGCAGTCGCGGTGCTCGCGCGCCTTGCAGCCGGTCATGAGCAGCGATGCACACACGAGGGACAACGCGCGGTAGCGGGCGCGGACCGGCCTGAGGCGGGAGGGCTCCATCGCCGCGGAGGGTAGCGAGTGCCAGCCGTCCGTGCAAACATCGCGCGACGTGACGTCGCGGGTCACGTGTCGCGATTCGGACCGTCCGTGCCCGTCGGCGCGCGAGTCCTCGACCGAATGGCCGCAAGCCGCGTATGATGTCGGCCGACGGCCCCGGATCGCGGGTGCCGATGTCCGCTCCGGAGGCCCCCCGATGTCCCCACCGGCCGACCCGAACCGCCGCGACCATGTCGACACCCGCCTCGACCCGGCTGACCCCAACGCCGCGACGGGCTTTGAAATCGTGACCTCCGAGGTCGCCGCTGGCGACAACCTCGAGGAGCGCATCAAGCGCCGGCTCGCGAGTCACGACGACGCGACCTCGGTCGACGCGCGCGAGGACACGATGATCGGGCGGATCATCAACCAGCGCTTCGAGGTCCTCTCGAAGATCGGCGCAGGCGGCATGGGTGCCGTCTATCGCGCGCGCCAGATTGGCATGCAGCGCGACGTCGCCATCAAGGTCCTGCTGCGCGAGCTGACCGACAACGAGACCGTCCTGCGGCGCTTCCACCTCGAGGCCCTCGCGGTCTCGAAGCTGCGCCACCCGAACACCATCCAGATCTTCGACTTCGGCGAGACCGACGACGGCCTCCTCTACATCGCGATGGAGCTGCTCGAGGGGCGTCCGCTGCTGAAAGTCCTCGCCGACGACCACCAGCTGTCGGTCAAGCGCGCCCTGCACGTGCTGCAGCAGGCCGCCAAATCGCTGCGCGAGGCCCACGACAAGGGGATCGTCCACCGCGACCTCAAGCCCGACAACATCTTCCTCCAGACCGTCGGCGAGGACACCGATTTCGTGAAGGTCCTCGACTTCGGCGTCGCCAAGGTCGCTGACGGCGACGGGCACGGCAAGACGCTGACCAAGGCGGGGTCGATCTTCGGCACCCCGAAGTACATGTCGCCCGAGCAGAGCCGCGGCGGGGACATCGACGCGCGTTCGGACCTCTACGCCCTCGGCGTCATCCTCTACGAGCTGCTGACCGGGCGCGTGCCGTTCAACGCCGAGAATCCCCTCGGGATCCTCATCAAGCACCTGCAGGAGGTCCCGCCGCCGTTCGGGCTCGTCCGCCCCGACCTCATCATTCCCGAGTCCGTTGAACGATTTGTGTTGCGCCTGCTCGCGAAGCAGGCCGACGCCCGGCCCCAGACCGCCGAGGCCCTCATTCGCGAGGCGGAGAAGCTCGAGGCCGAGCTGCCGCCGCTCTTCCGGACGGTCGTCACGCGCCAGGCGGCCGAGGCCGCGGGCATCGAGGTCGCGACGCTCTCCGTCACAGCCCACGACACAGCGGTGCTCGGCGGCGACCCGCAGCTCCTGCAGACGACCCTCGCCATCCCGCAGCCTGCCGTCCGGGGGCGCGGCTGGCTTACCGTTGGCCTCATCGCGACCGCGATCCTCGCGGCAGGCGGAGGTGGGCTCTACGCAGCGCTGCCGCGTCTCCCCGCGGCCTACCTCGAGGTGACCCGCCTCGACGGTCTCGTGACGGCCGAGGTCCCGGAGTTCGACGTCCAGAGCGTCTACGTCAACATCGTCTCCGAGCCGCTCGGGGCCGAGATCGTCAACGACGGCGGCGTGGTCGTCGGCCAGACCCCGCACGTGCTCAAGCGCTCGAAGAACGCGCCGCTCGAGCGCTACACGTTCCGGAAAGCGGGCTTCCTCGACTACGCCCGCAGCTTCGAGTTCGGCGTCGACGCGACCGTCACCTTCGCCCTCGACCGCGTGGTCCCGGTGCTTGCACCGCGCCCCGCCCGCGTCGAGCCCGAACCCGCCGTCCGCCCGGCCGAGCCTGTGACGCGGCCCGTCGACCCAACCGCGGTCGCTGTCCCGCCTCCCGTCCGGGCGCCGATCGCGGGACCGCGCAAGGTGGACGAGACCAAGGCCAACCCGTACGGGGGCAGCGCTCCGCCGCCCGCCCCAGTCAAGCCGAACCCGTATTGAGCGTCGCTCGCCGAGGTGTCAGCGGCTTGACTCTCCGACCCCGTGTCCAAGCCGCCAAACGCTTGACACCGCGCGCGACGGGGTTCCTCGCTCGGGCCTGAGAAGTCACACAAGGCCCTGATTTTACGGGTTTAAGAGGGGCGTTCCCGGAGTTGGCAGGAAATGTGCAAGGGCCACGGACCCGTGGTAGCCGTGAATCCCGAGGCCGTCGACTCCGGCCTCACGAGTGGGGTCCTTCCGCTCGAGGAGTCTGCGCATGAGCATCTTCGCGTCCCTCTACGTCGCCGTCTCCGGCATGCGGTCGAATCAGACGGCCATCAGCGTTATCGGCAACAACATCGCCAACCAGAACACGATCGGTTTCAAGGCCTCGCGCGCCGTCTTCGGCGACCTCGTGGCGCAGCCGATCGCAGGCTCGGCCGGTGTCTATCAGCGCGGCGGCGGGTCGGGCGTCGAGACCATCCAGAAGCTCATGACGGCTGGCGCGCTGCTCGGCACGAACGTCTCGACGGACCTCGCCATCTCGGGTGACGGCTTCTTCTGCCTGAAGGACGAGGTCAGTGGCGAGTCGTTCTACACCCGCAACGGCCAGTTCCGCATCGACGCCGACGGCTACCTCGCGGCGCTCAACGGCATGCGGGTGGAGGGTTACCCCGCCTCGAACATCGGCGAGGTGGGGGCCTCGGGCGAGCTCGCCACGAGCCTCGGGCCCATCCTTGTGGGTCAGCCCGTCTCTCCACCGCAAGCCACGACCAACATCGTCCTCGACGTGAACCTCGACAGCTCGGCCCCGTTCCAGACCTTCAACCCGGCCGACGCCGCGGGGACCTCGTCCTACAGCACGCGCGCCACGGTCTACGACTCGCTCGGGACCGCCCACGAGCTCGACCTCTACTTCTCGCAAACCGCCGCGGGCGAGTGGACCTGGAACGGCTTCGTACCGCAGGACGCGCTCGACAACAGCGGCGATAAGACGCCTGTCGCGGTCGTCGACGGGACCCTGTCGTTCTCGACCGACGGCAAGCTTGAGGCGCAGACGCAGAACGCGACGAACATCACGTTCTTCGGCGCGGCCCAGCAGGCGCTCACGTTCGATTTCGGCCAGCCGACCGCCGCGGGCGGGGACGGCTCGGGGTCTTCGGCCTACGCCTCGCCCTTCAGCGTGGCCTTCCAGGAGCAGGACGGCTACGCGGTAGGCAGCCTGTTCTACTACAACATCCGGGAGGATGGGACGATCACGGGTCAGTACACGAACGGGCGCGAGCTGCTGCTCGGGCGTCTCGCGCTCGCCCGCTTCGTGTCGCCCGACGGCCTCTACTCCCGCGGTGGCAACCTCTACTCGATCCAGCGCGACTCCGGTGTCCCGACCTTCGGGATGCCGCAGGTCGGCGGCCTCGGCGATATCGTGCCAGGCTCGCTCGAGCAGAGCAACGTCGACCTCTCGGACGAGTTCACCGCGATGATCCTCGCCCAGCGCGGCTTTCAGGCCTCGAGCCGCACCATCAGCACAGCCGACGAGATGCTGCTTGAAATGCTGAACCTCAAGCGGTGATGCTGCTGAGGCCCGCGCGGTGACGCCGCGCACTCGCTCCCCGGACACCTTCAAGAACGCACCCACCCTCCGCCAGGAGTTTCCACGATGAGTATCTTCGCATCCCTCTACGTCGCCGTGTCCGGCATGCGGTCCAACCAGGCCGCGATCAGCGTCATCGGCAACAACATCGCCAACCAGAACACGATCGGCTTCAAGGCCTCGCGCGCCGTGTTCGGCGACCTCGTGGCGCAGCCGATCGCTGGCTCGGCGGGCGTCTACCAGCGCGGCGGCGGCTCGGGCGTCCAGACCATCCAGAAGCTCATGACGGCGGGTGCGCTGCTCGGCACGAACGTGTCGACCGACCTCGCGATCTCTGGCGACGGCTTCTTCGTCCTCGAGGATGGCAACGGCGAAGAGTTCTACACCCGCAACGGGCAGTTCCGCATCGACGCCGACGGCTACCTCGCGGCGCTCAACGGCATGCGCATCCAGGGCTATCCGGCCGATGGTGACGGCGAGCTCAGCACGAGCCTCGGCGACCTGCTCGTCGGGCAGCCGGTCTCGCCGCCGAAAGAGACGACCTCCATCACCATGGCGCTGAACCTCGACAGCTCGGCGCCGTTCCAGACCTTCAACCCGGCTGACGCGGCCGGCACGTCGTCCTACAGCACGCGGACGACGGTGTACGACTCGCTCGGCACGGCCCACGAGGTCGACGTCTACTTCTCGCAGACCGCCGCGGGCGAGTGGACCTGGAACGCCTTCGTGCCGCAGGACGCCCTCGACAACAGCGGCGACACGACGCCGGTGGCGATCGCCGACGGCACGATGTCCTTCGACAACACCGGGCGCCTCGAGGCCGAGACGCAGAACGCGAGCAACGTGACGTTCTTCGGCGCGGCCCAGCAGACGCTGCAGTTCGACTTTGGCCAGCAGACCTCGACGGGCGGCGACGGCAGCGGCTCGACAGCGTACGCGACGCCCTTCAACGTCCAGTTCCAGGAGCAGGACGGGTACGGTGTCGGTAGCCTTTACTACTACCAGGTGCGCGAGGACGGGACCATCGCCGCGCAGTACACGAACGGGCGCGAGCTGACGCTCGGCCGCATCGCGCTCGCGCGCTTCGTGTCGCCTGACGGCCTCTACTCGCGTGGTGGTAACCTGTACTCGGTTCAGCGCGACTCCGGTGTGCCGACCTATGGCGTGCCGCAGGTCGGTGGTCTCGGCGACATCGTCGCGGGCTCGCTCGAGCAGAGCAACGTCGACCTCTCGGACGAGTTCACCGCGATGATCCTCGCGCAGCGCGGCTTCCAGGCCTCGAGCCGAACGGTCAGCACGGCCGACGAGATGCTGCTCGAGACGCTGAACCTCAAGCGCTGATCCTCGCGCTCGACGCGTCGGGTGGAGCGGGCCTCGCACGATGTGCGGGGCCTTTTTCGTTCAGGGCCTTTGCGGTGCAGGTGGCCCCGAGGCTGCGGGGGCATTTGCACGCGGCCCTGCGGCGGTTTAGGCTCGCGCAGGTCGTGCATCGGCCCCCACGGGGGGCTGACGCGACGCTCCTGCCCGCCCCCGAAGGCCCCGAGGTTGTCCATGCTGAAGCCCCTGCGCGTTCTCCTGCTGCTCCTCCTGCTGCTCGCCCCTGTCGCTGGCTGCAAGCAGATCCGCAAGTTCCTGCCCCCGACCACGGTCGACAACCCCGCCGAGGGGAGCCGCGAGTGGCTCGTCTACAAGACCATCGAGGCCGCCCAGGTCGCCGACGACAAGGCCGCGTGGACCGCCCTGCGTCCGCTGCTGCACAGCGACGTCATCGGAAACTCCGCGTCCGAGAACAGCTTTCGGACGCTGAACTTCCCGGCCTTGCGCCGCAAGGTGAAGTCTTTCACCCCCGACGACGCCAAGCCGACCTATCTCCTCGCCTACGCCGAGGAGGAGGCGAGCGACCTCGAGTTCAAGCTCTTCGTCGTCAACGAGACCTCGGACATGCCCTCGCCGTTCCGCGTCCGGCGCGATCCGGCCACCAACGACGACTGGCGCATCGCCAACATCCCGTGAGGTCGCGGCGGGGTTGGCGGGTTAGCGGGTGAGCGTCATGGCGCCCTTGCGCTGCCGCCCATCGACGACCGCGTCCCAGCTGCCCTCGGCGCGCCGCCCTTCGCTGTCGAGACGAAGCTCGAGGCGGATGGCGTCTCCGCCCGCGAGGCGCCCGCCGAGGGTCACCTCGCGGGCGGAGACGAGGCGGCCCTGGAGGCGGGCGGTCTCGTCGCCCACGGTCAGCGTCGCCGCGGTCACGGCCCCGGCCTCGAGGACGAGGCGCACGGCCCCTGTCAGCTCGCCGCGGATGGCGCCGGTCCACGTCCCGGACTGGGTGGCGGCCAACGTGCCCCCAGCGGTGGTGCTGGGCGTCCCGGCACCCGCAGTTGCGGTCTCGGTCGTGACCGCCGGGCATGCCGCGGTGCCAGCCACCACCTCGGCCTGGAAGGTGGCGTCGCGCGTCATGCGCTCCATCGCCTCGGCGTAGGTCGCGAGGGTCAGGCCCAGCGACGTGAAGCGCTCACCGAGCAGCCGCGTCCGCTCGGCCGCGCTCGCGTCGCGCGCTCTGAGGCAGGCGTTCAGCGTCGCGAGCTCGAGCAGCGCCCGCCGCTGCACGTCACCCGCCTGTGGACCGACAGGGGCCTCGGGTGTCGCGCCTGTCTCGGCTGGCCTCGCCCGCGCGGTGAAGACCGGAGGTGCCTCCTCAGGGTCTGGCGCGTCATCCCCGCAGGCCGCCACGAGCGCCGCGAGCGCCGCTGCCCATCTGCCCCTGCTGTGCCGCCGCGTCCAGCTCGTCACCGCACACCTCCGTCCTGCCTCGACTTGACCGACGTCCATGGTACGATGTCAGGCGATGCCTCGCCACTTCCGGACGACCCTCTCCGCACTCGCCGCGCTGCTCCCGCTCGGGGCGGCCTGTGCTGGCAACGCCCCTCCCGCCCTCGGGCTGCTCACCGACGTGCGCGTCGTCGTCGGCGAGACGCTGCGCGTGACGCTGCGTGCCTCGGACCCCGATGGGGACCGACTGCGCTTCGCCTCGCCCGACCTGCCCGACGGGGCCTCCATCACGCCGATCGGCCCGTCCGAGGCCCTCTTCGTGTGGTCGCCGCGCATCACCGACACGGCGCCTGGCGGTCGCCGCCACGACCTGCGGATCGCGGTCGACGACGGCTACGGCGGAAGTGCTTCACAAGGGCTCGGGATCGTGGTGTTTCCGGCTTTTGGCACGCCGGCCTTCACGACGCCGGCCGGGGCTGTCCTGAACCTCGCGACCGCCTCGCGCTTCGGGCTGCGGGTCGAGGTTCGCGACGACGACTCGACCGACGTCGCCCTGACCCTCGTGGACGGGCCCTCGGGCGCCCGCCTCGCCCAGGACGCGCGGAAGGGCGCGTGGTTTCATTGGGAGCCCGACACCTCGCAGCGCGCTGTCAGTGTGCACCGGGCCATCTTCCGGGCCGACGATGGCGCGCAGCGGGTCGAGCACGTGCTGACCCTCATCCTCCTGAACGCCGAGCCGCAGGCGGGCTGCGAGGGGGCGCCGCCCGAGGTCGTCCATGGCGGCGTCGCCGACCAGTTCGGCGGGGCCGGGATCCCGCTCGCGGTCGCGGCGACGGACGCCCGCAGCGCCGTCTCGCAGGTGCTCGTCCAGTTCACCCGGGACGACGTCACGACCACGGCCGTGCCAGCGCTTCAGACGGTGCTGCTGACGCGCGACGGCGACGATCCGGCGCGCTGGACGGGCGCCATCCCGCTCGGCGCCTTGCCCGCGGGCGGGGCCCTCGTCCACTACGCCATCGTCGCGACCGACGACGATGACCCGCGCGGCTTCGCCTGCGACCTCGCGGCGCGCCTGCCGAAGACCGGCTTCTTCTCGGTGGCGGCCTATCCGGCCAGCGCCTCACCGTCGGCCTGCGTCAACGACCCGGCCGAGCCCGATGACAGCCCCGGGCAGGCCCCCGCGGTGGCCGCTGGCGCTGGCGTCGTCGCCCTGCCTGGCCGCCGCCTGTGCCCGAACGACCGCGACCTCGTGCGGCTCGAGGCCCGCGCCGGGCAAGAGACGCAGGTCACGGCGCGCTGGCCGGCCGAGCTCGGCGACCTGACCCTCACGGTCCTCGACGCCGGAGGCCAGCCGCTCGCCACGGGGGCCGCGACGGGCCCCGGTCACGCCGCCCTGAGCCACACCCACGTGGATGATGCGCCAGCCTACCTCGAGGTTCGCCCGGCCATCCCCGGGCTCCGCCTCGGCTATGCGCTCGAGGTCGCTGTCCGCGATATCCCGTGCGCCGACGACCCCGCCGAGCCCGATGATGACGCCACGACCGCGCCGTCACTCGCGTCGGGTCAGACCGCGACTGGCACGCTCTGCCCAGCCGATGCGGATCTGAGGCGCCTGACGGTCGGGGCGGGCGAGCTGTGGCGGGTGGCGCTCGCCTTCGACCACGCCGCGGGCGACCTCGACCTCGAGCTCCTCGGCGACGACGGGCAGACGGTGCTCGGGCGGGCCGCCTCCGAGCGGTCGCTCGAGGTGCTCACGTTCGAGGCGAATGCGGGCGGTACGCTCTTCGCGCGTGTCCTTGGCGCGGGGCTCGCGACCAACGCCTGGCAGCTGTCGGTCGAGCGGCTCGAGGCCGACCGCTGCCCCGAGGACGCGCTCGGCGACGCTGGCACGCCCGCCACGGCCGCCGCGCTGTTCGACGGCGTGCAGGAGGGGCTCGTGGTCTGCCGCGAGGCGCCCGACTGGTTCACAATCGACGCCAACGGGGGTGAGACGCTGTCGCTGCTGACCTCGGGCGACGCTGTCCGGCTCGCGCTCTTCGACGACCCGGCGGGGGCGCCGCGCGTGGTGGCCGACAGCGACGCCTCGGGTTACGCCGAGCTGACGCAGACACTATCGCGTGGGCGTTATTGGTATCAGATCACCACCGGCGCCGAGCGCGCAAGTTACGAACTGTTGCAGGAGCTCGCGGACCCGCCTGGCGCCTGCCAGCCCGACCGCTACGATGACCGCCCCGCGCCCGTCTCGCTCGGCGACGGCCTCTTCCGACGTCTGAGGCTGTGCGCGGCGTCGGCGCGTGACCGGTTCGCCATCGATCTTGCGCCTTTCGACCGCGTCACCGTGTTGACGAATCACCCGGGAGGCGCGTCGCGGCTGACGCTGTCCGGTCCGTCGGGGGCGACGCTCGCGACGGGCGACAGCTGGGGGGACGGCGTGTTCCTCGAGCAGCTCGTCGAGACGGGCGGTCTCCACATCCTCGAGGTGGCGCCTGGGCCCGGGCTGTCGCGCCTCGTCTACGACCTCGCGATCTTCCTCGACTGAGCCGGCCGTGTCACCTCGAACGGGGCCCCCTTGTGCGGGCCTCCCGCTCGGGCGCGACCGCGGCGTGCAGCGCGAGCGGGCGTTGCCCTCGGGGCTCCCGGATGTTACCCCTCAGCACCCGCGCGCGGCGCGGTGGGACGGGGTGAGCGGATGCGGCGACGGGACTTTCTGACGGCAGCGGCGGCGGGGGCGGCGATGGTCGCGGCCACGCGTGTCGCCGAGGCGCGCGTGGCACCCGAGTCGACGAGCGCGCTGAGGCTGCTGCGCATCACCCACGATGCTGCGTGGCAGACGAATCCTGATGCTATGGCCTGGCTCGCCGCCGAGTGCGCCGACCGGACGTCGATGCACCTCGATGACCGCGAGCAGCGCGTCGCGGCCACCGACAAGGCCCTCTTCGGCTCGATGTTCGCGGTCGTCAACGGGACTGGGCGCTTCAGCTTCTCGGAGGCGGAGCGGGCGTCGCTCGGTCGCTGGCTCGGGCTCGGTGGCTTCCTCGTCTTTGACAACAACGGGCTCGCCGCACCCGACCCCGACTTCGACGCGTCGGCGCGGCGCGAGCTCGCGGCCCTCTTCCCGCAGACGCCGCTTCACCGCATCTCCCCCGACCACGTCCTCTTCCGCACCTTCTACCGCCTCGACTATCCGCCAGGCCGCACGCTGCGCCGGCCCTACATCGAGGGGGTGCAGCTCGGGCCGCGCTACTGCGCCGTGCTGCTCCACAACGACCTCCTCGGCGCCCTCGCGAGCGCAGATGGCGGGCGCACCTTCGTCCACACCCCGACGCCAGGCGGCGAGAACCAGCGCGAGATGGCGCTGCGCTTCGGTATCAACCTGCTGATGTACGCGACCTGCCTCCACTACAAGGACGACCAGGTCCACGTCGATTACCTGCTCCACAAGCGCAACTGGCGCATCCGCCGCCCGGAGTGACGCCGCCCATGCCGCCCGAGACCGCAAGCCAGGCCGAGATCGTGCACACCCTCGTGATGAACGGGGGTGGCTCGCTGTGGCTGCAGCTGCTCGTGTGGCTCGGGGGCGCGCTCGTCATCGCGATGACCGTGCTGAACCACCGCCGGCTTCAGCCGATGCGTCGCCGCGTCGGCATGATCGCGCTGCGGACGCTGCTCGTCGGGCTGCTCGTGCTGCTCTACTACCAGCCCGCGCTCCTCGAGGAGCGCGTCGCGACCCACCGCAATGTCGTCGCGGTCCTCGTCGACACGTCGAGCTCGATGGGGCTGCCGGCGGCACCTCCCCGCAGCGACGACCCCACTGCGCTGTCGCCTGCACTGACGGGTGAAACGCGCGCGGATCGGGCGCGTGCGTGGCTCGAGACGCACCGCGAGGTCCTGCGTGAGCTGAGGACCGACCACGACGTGGCCCTCTTCGGCTTCGCGGGGGACGCTGTCGATCTCAGCGTCGCGCTCGAGTCCCCCGAGGGCCTCGCCGATGCGCTCGCGCCGAAGGGCCCGACGACCGCCTATGTGGCGGGGTTGAGGGGCGTCCGTGAGCGTCTGCGCGACCGCGACGTGGGGGCTGTTCTCGTGCTGACCGACGGCATCGACGCGACCGCCGAGGGTCGCCGCAGCGAGCCTGGCCCCGAGCTCGCGAAGGCGCTCGCGGACCTGAAGGCGCCGGTCTCGTTTCTCAGCGGGGCCGCCGACGATGGCAGCCGGGACCTCGCGGTGCGCGCGCTCGGCAGCAGCGCCTTTGCCTTCCTGCTCAACGCGACGACGATCGAGGCGAGCGTCGAGGTCCACGGCTATCCGCCCGGGCCGGTTTCGGTCGCGCTGCACGAGGACGGGGTCCCGCTCGCGACCGAGACCGTCGTGACGACGCGTGGCGAGCATCATTACCGGGTCCGCTTCGAGTTTGTCCCGAAGACGCTCGGAAAACATGTCTACACGGTCTCGGTTGCGCCGCGTCCGGACGAGGTCTGGAGCCGCAACAACCAGCAGAGCCGCATCATCCACATCGTCCGCGACAAGATCCGGGTCGTCCACATCGTCGGGCAGCCGAGCTGGGACCAGCGACATCTCCGCAATCTGCTGCAGGAGAACCCGAACGTCGACCTCGTGTCGTTCTTCATTCTCGTCAACCCCTTCTCGCGGACCCCGCTGCGCTCGTCGGACACGTCCCTCATCCCGTTCCCCGCCCAGGAGCTCTTCGAGCAGGAGCTCGGCAGCTTCGACCTCCTCATCTTCCAGAACTTCAACTACGGCCCGTTCCAGACGCGCGAGTACCTGCCGAACATCGCCCAGTACGTCCGCGACGGAGGCGCCTTCCTGATGGTCGGCGGGCCGCTCGCCTTCAGCGCGGGCGATTACTACGGGACCCCCATTGTCGACATCCTGCCCGTCGCCATCGACCCCGCCCGCGACCTCGACGCACTCGACGCCGAGGCGCCCGCCGAGCTCGATCCCGCGCCCTTCGTGGCACGCCTCACGGAGAGCGGGCGCTTCCACCCGGTCACGCGCCTCGCCCTCGACCCGCGCGAGAACGAGGCCCTCTGGCGCGGCCTGCCGCCGATCGCTGGCGTCAACCTCGCGGCGGGGCTGCAGCCAGGGGCCGTCGTACTCGCGGACCATCCGACCGCGACGATGCGGCAGGGTGGGGCGCAGCCGGTCGTCGCGGTGCGCGAGGTCGACAAGGGCCGCTCGATGGCGGTCATGACGCCAGGCACCTGGGGTTGGGCCTTCCAGGGCGGTGCGCCGCGCGGAGACGGGGCCCCGTCCACGGAGGCCGACGACGCGGCTGGCGCATCCGCAGCAGCCCCGACGACGCCGCTCGAGGGGGCTGGAGAGGGCGCCGCTCCAAGCCCGGACGCCCACGCCTACGCCCGCTTCTGGGACAACGCTATCCGCTGGCTCATCCGCGACCCCGAGCTCGACCAGCTGAAGGTCCGCGCGGTCCGCGAATCGGTGCCCGTCGGGGAGGCGGCCGAGCTCATCGTGACGGCCTGGGAGGCGGACTATCGGCCCGCAGCGACCAAGGAGGTCACGCTGACCGTGCGGCGGCGGGAGGCGCTCGCTCCCGCGGCGTCGCCCGCCAACCCCGGCGCGGCCCAGGCCGTGGTCGGGGCAGGCGAGGTGGCTGTCCACGAGGCCCGCGTCGTGACCGACGCGAACGGCGAGGCCCGCCTGAAGCTGCCCATCGCCGAGGCGGGCGTCCATGTCGTCGAGGTCGTCGGGACCTTCGCGAGCGGGCGCGAGGTGCGGGCCCGCGACCTCTTCATCGGCGCCGAGACCGTCCCCGAACTCGAGCGCGTCATCGCCGACCCCCGCCTCATCGTCGCCGCGGCGAGCCAGACTGGCGGCGTCGTCCTGCCGAGCGACGCCGCGCTCGCCGACGTCCCGATCCGCGCGCCCACCGTCATGCGCGTGCGCAACCGGGCCTTCGTCGAGCTCTGGTCGTCCACCTGGGCGCTGCTGGCCCTCGCGGGCCTCTTCGGCCTCGAGTGGTGGCTCAGGCGCCGCTACGGCTACCTGTGAGGGGCTTGCGCGGGCCTTGAGACCAGGCCAGGCTCTGGTGATGGCATGCGTGAAGGCGAGCGTGGAGGCTCGGGTCGTGGCGTTGAGGGCCTGGCTCGGAGAGGTCTGGAGGCCTGGGGTGGCTTGGCTCGTGCGGCGCCTCTCCTCTGAAGATCTCGGAGATTGCGACGAGGCGCCCGGGCTTTGGCTACCGCCGCGTCTCATGACGGCCCTGGGAGATGTGCCAGTGTTGTGGCATATTGAGCTTGAGAGCCATGGGATTATTGCTGAAGCTTCGATTTTGCGCGGCGTGTGGCACATTAACAGCGATCTGCCATATGCCAGATCGCGCCCGTCGGGCCGCTCGAGGCGCGAGGCCTCTGCGCGTCTGTTGTGGCGGCCGACCGAGGGCTTTCCGGATTCCGAGCTGACGGGCGCGGTGATGGTGCTGGCGTTCGCGGGGCCCGCCCGACGTGGGCGGGCGTGGGTGTGTGTCCACGAGGAGGAGGCCGAGGCGCTCGCCGCGTGGGGGCGCGACCTCGAGCCCGGGCTGACGCAGGTCGGGGTCGTGGGCGGCTGGGCGGAGGCGTCCTTCAGGCGTTGAGATGGGCGCCTGGCCCGAAGCGGCGATCCTTGACGCCGCGCCGCCGCGCGCCGCCCGCGTCCTCTCGGCCGCCGACCGGAAGGACGACGTCCTGACAAGCGCCCCGGACGACCTCGTGAGCCTCCCTGGCCATGTCCGCGGCCGTGGTTGCATCCGCACGCTCGACGGACTCGCCGCCTCGGGCTGACGTGTCTCCGAGGGCCCGCCTGTCCGGGGGGCTCAGCCGTGCTCGGGCCGCGGCTTGCCGAGGTCCCCCAGCGCGCTTCGCAAGTGCTGGCAGGTGCTGGCAGTTGTTGCTGCCCGAGGCTTGCCTGCCTCCTGCGGGGGCATTAGGCTCGCCCCATGAAGCCAAGCGACAGGATCACGATCGACCCGAACGTCCGGAGCGGCAAGCCATGTATCCGAGGGCTCCGGATCACGGTCTATGACGTCCTCGACTACCTCGCGGGGGGGATGAGCTTCGAGGCCCTGCTCGAGGACTTTCCCGATCTCGAGCGCGACGATCTCCTCGCGGTCCTCGCCTTCGCGGCAGACCGTGAGCGACGCCTCGCGGGGACCTCGGCGGCCTGATGGCGATGGCGCTGCTCTTTGACGAGAACCTCGCGCCGAGCCTCATCGCGCGTCTCTCGGACCTATTCCCGGGCGCCTCTCACGTACGCGCGAGGGGGCTTGCGTACGCGACCGACGAGGCGGTGTGGGCGCTAGCCCGGCGTGAGCGCCTCGCAATTGTCACGAAAGATGACGATTTCAGGCAGCGCAGCTTCCTGTTCGGGGTACCTCCCAAGGTCATCTGGCTGCGTCTTGGCAACTGTACGACCGCGGACCTCGAGGCGGTGCTCCGCTCTCGGCACCCCGAGATCCACGCGTTCCTCGAGGCGCCCGAGACAGCGCTCCTCGTCCTCGGTCGTCCCGGCCGGACCTGAACCCGCGCAGGCCACGCCGGCGTCACGCGTGAGCAGCCCGCCGCGACCACCCCGAACGCGTCAGGCTGACGCGTCAGGCGGACGCGTCAGGCAGATGCGTCAGGAGCCTGCGAGCCAGCCGCGTTCGCCTCCACACGATGGAGGTCGACGATGCGGCCTGGCGTGCCGCCGCTCTCGCTGGGGCCTTCGGCGGCCGGAACCCCGGGCGCTTCGTGACCTCGCACCCGCTCCCGAGTCGCCTCCGCCCGTAGCGCGCGGCGCCCGCGGTCGGCTCGCTTCTGCGGGCTGCGGGCTCGGGCTACCTTCGACCCTGGCGGACCGTCGAGGCCTGTTGGGCCGCGTTGGGCCGCGTTGGGCGCGGCCGCTTGATGGCGTCGCATGACGCGTGCATGACGCTGATATGGAACGTCTCTCGCTGTCGCTGCCCGCAGAGCTCGCCAGCCGTATCCGCGACGCGGCCCACGCCGAGGGCGCGACGCTCTCCGCGTGGCCCATGCAGGCGGCCGAGCCCCGCCTCCTGCTGCGGAGCGCGTCGCAGGCCATCGCCGACTGGGAGCGCGCACACGGGGAGACCACCGAGGCCCAGCTCGACGCGGTGGAGCGCGCATGGCGGGCGTGACGCTCGACGCGGGGGCGCTCATCGCGGCGAGCCGGGATGACCGCAGGTTCTGGGTCTGGTGGACGTGGTGGACCCTGCGCGGCCGCGTCGCGTCGGTGCCGTCACCCGTCGTCGCGCAGGTCTGGCGCGGCGGCCGCGATGCCCGCCTCGCGCGCGTCCTCGCGGGCTGCCGCGAGGTGCCGCTCGACCCGACCATGTCACGTCGGACAGGCGAGCTGTGCGGCCGCGCCGGGACCTCCGACGTCGTGGACGCGTTCGTCATCCTCTCGGCCGCCGACCGGCAGGATGACGTCCTGACCAGCGACCCGGACGCCCTCGGTCGCCTCGCTGGCCATGTCCGCGGCCGTGGTCGCAACCGCACGCTCGACGGACTCGCCGCCTCGGGCTGACGTATCTCCGAGGGTCCCCCTGTTCGAGGGTCTCAGCCGTGCTCGGGCCGCGGCGCGTCGAGGTCCCCCAGCGCGCTCCGCAAGTGCTTGCAGGTGCGAGCAGTTGTTGCTGCCCGAGGCTTGCCTGCCTTCTGCGGGGGCATCAGGCTCGCCCCATGAAGCCAGGCGACAGGATTGCGATCGACCCGAACGTCCGGAGCGGCAAGCCATGTCTCCGAGGGCTCCGGATCACGGTCCATGACGTCCTCGACGTCCTCGCGGGGGGATGAGCTTCGAGGCCCTGCGCGAGGACTTTCCCGAGCTCGCGCGCGACGATCTCCGAAGCGGTCCTCGCCTTCGCGGCCGACCGTGAGCGGCGCCTCGCGGGGACCTCGGCGGCCTGACGCCCCACTCGCCCGTGAACTCCGCCGCCCGGGCAGCCAGCGAGCTCTGAACTGAGCAAGGCCGAGCGGACCAGAGACGTCAGGGTTCGCGGGGCTGCTGCGGGTGGTCCCCGAGCAGCGCGCCGCTCCAGAGCTCCTCGAGGAAGGTCTGGTGCGGGAGGATGCGGACGTCGTCGACCCAGCGCTCGTGTGGCTCGCCGCTGACGACGAGCTTCCGTCGCAGGGGCAGGTCCTCGGAGAGCGCCCGGATCCCCTTGAGGTCGCCGGGGCTGACGCGGGCGCTGGCCTTCACCTCGACCGCGACCTCGCGGTTCAGCACGAAGTCGACCTCGAGCTGCGACGTCGTGCGCCAGTAGGTCAGGTCGAGGTCCGGGTCGCGGTAGTCGCGATAGGCGAGCAGCTCGAGGAAGACGAGGTGTTCGAGCGCCTCGCCGAAGTCGGGCGTCGCGTGCGAGAGGGGGCCTTTGCGGGCGAGGCTTCGCGCGACCCCGACGTCGAAGAAGTAGAATTTCTCGGTCGCGACCGCCTTCCGCCTGGAGGTGCCCGCGAGAGGAGGCAGCAGATAGCCGATGAGCGTGTCCTGAAAGACCTGAAAATAGTCGCGGACGGTGCGCGGCGGCACCTGGGCGTCGTTGCCGACCTTGGTGTAGTTGACCTGCTGTCCGTTCAGGTGCGCGGCGAAGTGCAGGACACGCGCAAAGTTCTCGATGGAGCGGGACAGGCTCTCGGCCTGGATCTCCTCCTTGAGATAGGTCCCGACGTAGGCGTTCAGGTCCGCCCTCGGGTCAGGAGAGTCGAGCATCGCGGGCAGCCCGCCCCACTGGCAGAGGTCGAGGCTTCGCGCCACGCCGACCTCGGCCGAGGTCAGCGGGTGCAGCGCGTGGAACAGGGCGCGCCCGCCGAGCAGGTTCGCGTTCCCATGCCGGAGCTTCCGCGCGCTGCTCCCGGTGAGCAGGAAGCGCAGCTGCGGGTTGCGGTCGATGAGCAGCTGCACCTCGTCGAGCAACCGCGGGAGCTTCTGGATCTCGTCGATGATGACGAGGCGCTCGCGCGGCGTCATCCGCTGCCGCAGGGACTCCGGGAAGGCGCTCAGCTCGCGGAACGTGTCGGCTTCGAGCAGGTCGACGTACCGGGCGTCGGGGAAGCGCGCGCGGAGTAGGGTGCTCTTTCCCGTCTGGCGCGGGCCAAGGAGGAAGACGCTCTTCCTCTTGAGCGCATTGGAGATTTCGAGGGCTCTGTGATACATCGTGGAGGCCCCGCCGAATTTCCTGTTTTTTCCGTGGACCCGTCACCGAATAGCGACGGTGCGCTCGCATGTCAATGGACTGGGCGCCGGCCCGGCGTGAGGGACTCGGGATTGTGACGACTTCAGGCAGCGCAGCTTCCTGTTCGGAGCGCCCCCCAAGGTCATCTGGCTGCGTCTTGGCCACTGTACCACCGCGGACCTCGAGGTGGTGCTCCGCTCTCGGCACCCCGAGATCCACGCGTTCCTCGAGGCGCCCGAGACAGCGCTCCTCGTCCTCGGTCGTCCCGGCCGGACCTGAACCTGAACCCGTGCGCGCTTCGTGCGCCGTGGCTCGTCGGCGGCCTGCCGCGACCACCCCAGATGCGTCGGGCAGAGGCGTCAGGCGGAGGCGTCCGGCAGACCCGTCAGGCAGATGCCTCAGGCAGATGCGTCAGGGGCCTGCGAGCCAGCCGCGGACGCGGGCCTCGAAGACCTCGCCGCGGTGGTGGTAGCCCTTGTAGGCGTCGAACGAGGCGCAGGCGGGCGCGAGCAGCACGGTGGCGGGCCCGCGGGTCAGGCTGCGGGCGAGGTCCATCGCGGCCTCCATCGACGGGACGACGTGGACCTCGGGGCGGGCGCTGTGCGGGCGCGTCGCCTGAACAGCGCCGTGCAGCGCGGCGGCCACGAGGTCGCGGGTCTGCCCGAAGCACACGACGCGGTCCGCGCGCGCGGCGAGGAGGGCGGCCAGCTCGCCGAAGTCGGCGTCCTTCGACGAGCCTCCGACGAGCGCTGTCAGCGGCCCCGAGATCGCGCGGATGCCGGCCATGGCCGCGTTCGGGTTGGTGGCCTTCGAGTCGTTGACCCACGTCACGCCGTCGACGGTCGCGACCGGGTTCAGGCGGTGCGGCAGCGGCCGGTAGGCCATCAGCGCGGCCCGACAGGTCGCGACGTCGACGCCGGCCAGCACGGCGGCCTGCGCGGCGGCGAGCGCTTTCAACACGTTGTGGTCGCCGACGAGCGGCAGCTCGGCCCGCGTCATGAGCGGCGTCGCGGCACCTCCCGGGGGCGTCACGTGCAGGACGTCATTACGACAATATGCCGCCACATCGACGGATGTGCCACGGATGATGCAGGTCGCGCCGCGACTGGAAAACCAGTAGACAGGTGTCCCTTTCGGTCCGAGCTGAGCCTCGAGCCAGCCGCGGATGTGCGGGTCGTCGGCGTTCAGCACGACCGCGTCGCGCGGACCCATCGCGTCCCAGACGCGGCGCTTGGCGGCCTGATAGGCGCCAAACGACCCGTGGTAGTCGGTGTGGTCCTCGGCGATATTCGTGACGATCGCGACGGCGGGCCGGAAGGTCTCGCAGGTCGTCAGCTGGAAGCAGCTGACCTCGGCGACGACGACCCCTCCGGGCTGAAGGGCCGCGACCTCGCCGGTCAGCGGGTTGCCGAGGTTGCCTCCGACGACCGTCGGTCGGCCCGCCGCCGCCATGATGTCGCCGAGCATCGTCGTGGTCGTGGATTTCCCGTCGGTTCCGGTGATGGCGAGGATCGGCAGTTCGCAGCTCAGCGCGAACAGCTCGAGCTCGCCGATGACCTTCGCGGCGCGGGCTGCGATGTCGGCGCGGACGGGCGAGACCTCGGGGATGCCAGGCGACAGGACCGCGACGTCACCAAGCCGCACGTCATGATGTCCGGCCTCGTAGCCGACGCGCGGGTCGAGGCCGGCGGGGCGTGGGGCATCGGCGCGATCCTCGAAGAGCACGACGTCATGGCCCTCGGCCGCGAGCAGGTTCGAGGCCGCGACCCCGCTCTTGCCTGCGCCGATGACCGAGTAGCCGCTCACGCTGCCTCTCCCGCTGGCGCGAGGGTCTCCGCGAAGGCGTCGGCGAGGCGGAAGAGGTCGTCGCCGCCGAAGAACACGACGAGCTCGCCCTCGCCGATGATGTCGCGGAGCAGCGCCGGGATGTCGTCCATCGCCGGGACGTGTGTCACGCGCGGGCCGCGGGCGCGGATCTTGTCGCACAGGTACGCCGTGTCGATGCCCGGGATCGGCACCTCGCCCGCGGGGTAGAGCTCGGTGATGATGGTGTGGTCGGCGTCGTGGAAGGCCTCGGCGTAGTCGTCCTGCAGGTAGTTGACCATCGTGAAGCGGTAGGGCTTGAAGACGGCGGTCGTCTTGCGCCCGCTCGTCCTCGCCGCCTGCAGCACGCGGCGGATGCCCGTCGGGTGCGAGATGTAGTCCTTGATGACCGTCCGGCCCGCGCGCTCGAGGATGGAGAAGCGGTTCTCGAGCCCGCGGAAGGTCGCGAACGCCGCGTCGAGCGCCGAGGCCCGCGCGCCGAGGTGCAGGCCGACCGCGGCCGCCGCGACGCAGTTGTCGAGGTTGTGGAGGCCAGGCACGACGGTCCTGAAGGCGCCGACGGGCGCCCCGTCGCGGGAGAGTACAAAGCGGCCGCCGTGGAAGTCGGCGAAGACCTCGGTGGCCTTCACGTCCGCCGGGTTGTTTTGTGTACCAAAGGTCGTGACGGGCGCCTTCAGCGACGCGGCGAGGCCCATGGCGCCAGGGCAGTCGGCGTTCAGGAAGACGCGCTCGAGGCGCGGGTTGGCGTTGAGCGCCGCGGCGACCGTGCGCTGGATGTGCGCGAGATCCGTGTAGTAGTTGAGGTGGTCGGCTTCGAGGTTGTTGACCACGGCGATCGTCGGGTGGACGTTGACGAGCGAGCCGTCGGATTCGTCGACCTCGGCCACGATGACGGCGTCGGGGCCAGGGGCCGTGAC
>SYAK01000416.1 GCA_005788935.1 Pseudomonadota bacterium | reverse complement strand
GGGCCGTGGTGGGCCCGGTCAGCGAGCCCGACCTGAGACAGCGCCGCGCGCGCCCGCTCGACCCGCTCGCGCCGCGGGAGACCCTGGTAGACGAGCGGCAGCATCACGTTGTCGAGCGCCGAGGTGCGCGCGAGCAGGTTGAAGCTCTGAAAGATGAAGCCGAGCTCGTGACGGCGCAACAGCGCGAGCTGGTCGCGGTCGAGCCCGCCGACCTCGACGCCGCGGAAGCGGTAGTGGCCAGATGTCGGCGTGTCGAGGGCGCCGATGATGTTCATGCAGGTCGACTTCCCCGACCCGCTCGGCCCCATGACCGCCGTGAACTCACCCGCGCGGATGGTGATGTCGACCCCCGCGAGCGCGCGCACCGTGGCTTCGCCAGTGCCATAAAGGCGCTCGACCCCCGCGAGCGCGATGAGCGGCGGGCCGTCTGTCACGGAGGCCCTCCCGCGGCAGGCGCGCCGCGGGGCCGGAGGCCAGGTGTGTCTTTTCGCACACCCTCGAAGGACCGCGGCGCCTCGACGCCAAGGATGACGGGGTCACCTTCCTGCAGCGCTCCACCCGTCACCTCGGTGAACTGTCCGTCAGTGGCCCCTGTGCGAACCGGGACCCGCACGGGCGCTCCATCGCGCAGCACGTGGACGCGCGGGCCGGTCTCGTCGGGGCCGCCGCCTGAAGGCCCGCCGCCCCGCATGCCCGGAAACAGCGGGCCCGCCGCGCCGCCTCCACCCGCCCCAGGGGTCCGCGGAGGCGCAAAGCGCAGCGCGACGTTCGGCACCCGCAAGGCCCCCTTCACCGTGGCGGCCGTGATGGTCGCGGTCGCCGTCATCCCGGGCAGCAGCTTGAGCTCGGCGTTGTCGACCGCGAGCAGCGCCCGATACGTCACGAGGTTCTGCGCGACCGTCGGCGACATGTGAACTTTTATAACGGTTGCAGGAAAGGGCTGCTCCGCCCACGCGTCGACCGTGAACCCGGCCGTGAGCCCAGGCTTGACCAGCGCCACGTCGGCCTCGTCGATGGCGAGCTGCAGCTCCATGTGCCGGAGATCGGCCGCGATGGTGAAGAGCACGGGCGTCTGCAGCGACGCCGCGACAGCCTTTCCAGGCTCGACCGCGCGCGTCAGCACGACCCCGTCGATCGGTGACGCGAGCGTGGCCCGCGCGAGCTCGGCCTCGACAAGGGACACCTGCGCCTTCGCCGCCCGTGTCTGGGCCGCCGCCTGCGTCAACTGCGCCCGCGCCCGCCCGAGGTCCGCCTCGGACGCCTCCGCCTCGCGCTCGGCGTTGACGCCCCCCTCGCGCAGCCGCTTCGACCGCCGCTCGGCCGTCTTCGCCTGGCGCAGTGACGCGGACACCTCGGCCTCCCGCGCGAGCGACACCTCGAGCTGGGCGAGGGCCGCCTCGAGGCGCGCGCGAATCGGTGTCTCGTCGAAGCGCGCGAGCACCTGACCCGCGGTCACGCGGTCATTCTCGGCGACGAGGACCTCGGTGATGCGCCCGGAGATCTCGGGCCCGACCTCGACCACACGCAGCGGCGCGAGCGTGCCGGTCGCGCTGACCCGCGTCGCGATCTCGCCGCGATCGACCGGGGCGGTGCGCCACGCTGGCGGGGGCTCGGGGGCCTGCACGCGCTGCCAGAGCAAGACACCGCCCGCGACGAGTCCCAGCAAGAGCGCAAGCTTCACGAAGCGCCGCGGCCAGCGCGGCTTGCCGACACCGAGACGACGCCTGAGGGCGACAGCGGCAGGATCATCAGCGGTCATGGCGTGGTGCTCGCGGGAGGTTGAAGCGGGGGAGCGCGAAGCGGGCAGCCGGCCCCGCGCGCACCAACGGTCGGGGCGAACAGGCGCGTCCCGCGCGGCGCGAACGTTACAGGAAGTTGTAGGGATCGACGTCGAGACCGACCTGCACGCCTTGGAACGCGCGCGCATCCGACCACACATGATACGCACCCTCGAGTGCCTTCCGCAGCGCCCCGCGGGAGACCGCCCGCACGAGCACCTGGAAGCGGAAGCGGTCCTGGATGCGCGCCACCGGGGCGGGCTGGGCTGGATGGACCACCACGCCCTCACCCCCGTGCTGACCGATGGCCGCCTGCACGCGGGCCGCCGCGACCGCGACCGCGGCCTCGTCACGCCCCGAGACACGGAAGAGCGCGAGCGACGTGGCGGGCGGAAAGCCGCGCAACTCGCGCAGCTGCAGCTCGGCCCCGAGAAATCCGAGCGCGTCGTGTCCCACCGCGAAGCCGATGACGGGATGGTCGGGCTGACGCGTCTGCAGCAGCACCCGGCCAGGCCGCTCACCTCGGCCAGCCCGCCCGCTGATCTGCGTCAGCAGCTGGAAGGTCCGCTCACCCGCGCGGAAGTCTGGGAAGGCGAGCCCCTGCTCGGCGAGCAGCACGCCGACGAGCGTCACCTTCGGGAAGTCGTGCCCCTTCGCGAGCATCTGCGTCCCGACGAGCACGTCGAGCTCATGGCGGCGGAAGCGTGACAGCAGGCGGATGAGCGCGTTGCCTCGCGTCGTGTCGCGGTCCATGCGGCCAATCCGCGCGGCGGGCAGCAGCTGCTGCAGCACCGCCTCCACCTGCTCGGTGCCGAAGCCGATTTCGCCGAGGTCCTGGTGGCCGCACGACGGACAGGCCGACGGCAGGCGCCTCCGCGCGTCGCAGTAATGGCATACGAGGCGCCCCTCACGCCTGTGCCACGTGTACGTCACACTGCAGTGATCACACGCGAGCGTCACACCGCACGCGCGGCACTGCACGCTCGCCGCATACCCGCGACGATTGACGAACAGCAGCGCCTGCTCGCCCGCCTCGACGCAACCCTTCAGCGCCGCGAACAGATCGTTCGACAGCAGCCCCTCGCCGTCGGCTGTCAGGCGGCCGCGCATGTCGACGACTGTCACCTCGGGCAGCGGGCGGTCCGCGTTCGTCGCGCGTGCCGTCAGCGCAACCCGCGTCAGCTTGCCGCGGTGGACGTTGGCCCACGACTCGAGCGACGGCGTCGCCGACCCGAGCACGACTGGCACCCCCTCGAGGTGCCCGCGGTAGAGCGCGAGATCGCGCCCGTGGTAGCGCGGCGGGTTCTCCTGCTTGAAGCTCGGGTCGTGCTCCTCGTCGACGAGGATGAGGCCGAGCCGCGGGACGGGCGCAAAGATGGCCGAGCGCGCCCCGATGACGACGGGCAGCTCGCCCGCGTGGATGCGCAGCCACTGCTCGTGGCGCGCGGCGGGATCGAGCCCCGAGTGCTGCACCGCGACGAGGTCGCCGAGTCGTGAGCGGAAGCGCGCGACGAGCTGCGGGGTGAGTGCAATCTCGGGGACGATCAGGACGGCGCCCCGCCCCTCGGCGAGGGCCTGCCCGATGAGGGTCAGGTAGACCTCGGTCTTCCCCGACCCGGTCACCCCGTGCAGCAGGAACCCCCGAAAGCGGCCGAACGCGCTGTGGATCTGGTCGACAGCGGCCTGCTGTTCGACGTTCAGCTGCAGCGTCGCCGACGTGTGCGTCCCAAGGTGCGCGAGGTTCACGCCGCGCAGCGGGTCGCGGTGCCGCGTCGACTCCGCGATCGCGAGCACCCCGTGCCCCTCGAGCCGCCGCAGCGTGTCAGCCGAGCACGCGGTCGCGGCCCGCAGCGTCTCGATGGACGCGCTCCCGTGCTGCGAGAGCCACGCCACGATGGCCGCCATCTTCGGCCCAAGCTTGACCTTCGCAGGCGGCGGACCGACGTAGTGCACCGTGCGCGCGACCTGCTCCGCGGGGGCCGCCTCACCGTCAGCCATCCGAGGTGGCAGGAAGAGGGCGACCGTCTCGCCGATGGGCGCGAGGTAGTAGTCGGAGATCCACTTCGCGAGCGCGAGCGGCGTCGGGCCAAGCAGCGGCGCGTCATCGAGCAGGGCCTCGACCTCGCGGACCTTCGGCGGACGCCGCTTCGCCTCGCCGAGCACGACCCCGACGATGCGCCGCGTCCCGAACGGCACCCGCACGCGGACCCCCGCCTGCACCGAGACCCCCGCTGGCAGGGCGTAGGTGAACGGGTGGAGGAGCGGGACTGGCAACGCCACGTCGACGCACGCCCGCTCGGGCCCCGTGTCGTTCGGACGCGCCCTGGCAGCACACCCCTCGCCCGCTTTCAGCTCGAAATCCACCCGCGTCTCTTACGCCACCTCGCGGGTTCCTGCCACTTCCGCCAGGCCCGAGCCGCCGTGCGCCCCCTTGACGCGCGGCCCGCGCGGTGCGAGTCAAAGCGGGCGCAGGTGTCAGTCCTGCGCGAACGCGAACCCCCGGGAGAGAGCCCGCCATGACCGACTTCACCGCCCTGCCTGCCGACATCACCCCCGCCCAGTTCCTGAGCCTCGTCGAGCAGGCCCTCGCGAGTGAGCCCGCCCCAGCGGGCGCCTCGCCCGAGAAGCTCGTCATCCACGTCTCAGGCGACGCGGGCGGCTCGTGGAGCATGGGCTTTGACAGCGGTCGCCTTCGCATCAACGAGGGCGCCTCGGATGGGGCCCCGCTCCAAGTCTCGCTGTCGACCGACGACCTGCGCGCCTTCGTGGCGGGCGCCATCCGCGACGCCATCCTCGCGCGCGCGGGCGGCCGCACCGTCGACGCCCGCCAGATCGGCAAGCTCTACGCGGTCACCCACAAGACCGAGCAGATCAAGGCCTACAGCGGCAATCTCCAGATCGCGGTCGCGTCGACCGACGCGACGCACCGCCTGACGTTGACCTTTGGCGGCGCGACCCCAAACCCGGCCGCCCCTTCGACGACGGTCAGCTTTGTGCTCGAGGACTTCCTCGCGATCCTCGGCGGCGAGCTGAACCCGCAGGCCGCCTTCTTCGCGGGCAAGATCCGCCTCGACGGCGACATGAACCTCGCGATGGGCCTCATGGCCCTCGCGATGGGCTGAACCGACACCGCGCGGCGTCGTGAGGCTCTCTGGCTGGCGCTTGACGTCGGACACCCTCCTCGACGACGCTCGTCGCATGCGCCTCCTTGCACTCGCGCTGGTCCTCTCGTCGTGCGCCCACGTGCTGCCACGCACGGGGAGCCCCGTCGCGGAGTGCGACCTGCCGCCTTGTTCCTGGAGAGCGGTCGACGTCGACCTCGATGGGCTCATCGACCGCGTCTGCGACTTTCCCCAGCTCGACGAGGCCAGCGTGGAGGCCCGGTTCGAAGCGCTCCCGCCCGCTGTCGTCGCGCACGCCCAGCGCGACGGGCGATTCGCCTTCGACGCGCCGGTCGCGCGCGCCGCCCTCCGCGCCCTCTGTCCCGAGGCGCCGCCTGTCCGGGTCTGGGGCGCGGAGACCCCCGTCTCCGACGCCGCGACCCGCGAGCCCTTCGTCGAGGCCCTGCTGCTCGACGGCTTCTGCCGCCGCGTCTGGGGAGACTCCGTCGACGCGGCGGTCGCCCACGTCCAGGCCTCCATCGCCGCAAGCGCCCCGTCCCGCGTCGCCGAGGAGGCTCCCCGGGGGCTGGCCGCGGCGGTCGCCCACCTGTTCGTCCCCCGGCCCCTCGGGCCGCTCGCGGCGCCCGCCTGGCCCGTGTGGCCGCCCCGACCCGAGCCCAAGCTCGAGGAGCCCGCGCTGGAGCCCGGGCCTTCGACGCCTGGCTGTGCCGCGACCGTGGCCGCGTGGGACGCCCTCGACCACGCCGTTGCAGAACTTAACACACGAAGCACGCACGAAAACAAGGACGAGGACGCGGTGGTTGACCGGCCAGCGCCCGTGTGCGCCGAGACGCCAGCGGGCCTCTGGACCCTGACTCCGGGGGCGCCCACGGCCTCGCCAGATGTCGCCGCCGACTACCCGACAGCGCACGTGGCCGGGACGCTCAGCTGGCGGCCCGCCCTCGGCCCACCAGCCTCCCGCGAGCTCCCATGGTTCTTCAACTGGCACAGCCGCAGCGTCCACGCGATCGCAGCTGTCGCCGATCTCGACGGCGACGGTCTCCCCGAGGTCTTGCTCCGCCACCTCGAGGACTACTTCGAGGGGCTTCACCCCCGCAGTATCGAGGTGCTCTCTGTCCGGGACGGCCGGATCGTCCCCTACCCCCTCGCCCCTCCCGCCCACTGGGGCCCGCGCATCGGGGTCCGCGACGTCGACCACGACGGGCGCCCCGACCTCCTCGGCGACTCACCGTGGCGCGTCACCGATCGCTGCGGGCACATGGGCATCGACCACACCGGCCCGCTGCCTGCGGCCCGCGCTCGCCCTGACGGCCGCTTCGCCCTCGACGACGACGCGACCCGGGCGTGGCTGCTCGCGCAGTGCTTCGCGCCCGAAGGTACCGACGACCCCGATCTTCCGCTCGACGTCATCGACATCGCCTGCGCCCGCCTCGCCGGGCTCGATCCCGAGGCGATCGTCGCCGCCCTGCACGCGCGCATGCGCCCCATCGGCCCACAGCGACACCTGGGCTCCCCCGTCGACCGTCGCTGCCTCACCTTCCAGGAGCTCGCCGCGCAGAGCCTCCTCGCGCCGTTCGCCGCGCGGGGGTCACCGCCCGAGTGACGCGACACGTGTCGCCCCGATGCGCGCCCCGCCCCGCGAGGGGCCGCGACCTCGGGCGCCCCTCACGCGGGTCACGACCGGACGGCCTGCTTGTGCGCGAACCGGCCACGAACACGGTGGCGAGCGCCTCGAGCACCTCGCGGCGGGGCGTGCAGGCGGCCCTCGGACCGTCGTGATCGACCGCGCGGTGGCGTGCGAAGCTCCCGGAAAACGCCAGTCGCGATCGGTGAATCCCTTGGTCGAGCCGTTGGCGGTCAGCGGCTCCGAGTCGCTTGCGGTTGTTCTGCGGGCGGGGCTCCGGCGGGCACAGCGAGGCGGCCCCCTACTGGCGTGGGGGCACCTTGGGGCCGTGCGGACCTGCTGTGTCAAAGAGCGGTGACACCAAGGGCGACGTGACCGGGTGGCAGCCCGGCTGGTCAGACTGT
>SYAK01000415.1 GCA_005788935.1 Pseudomonadota bacterium | reverse complement strand
GTCGGCGTCGTCCCGGTGCAGGAACAGGAAGTTGTTGACGTAGGAGGGGTCGCGCCGGGCGCCCACGGCCTTCGCTGTGCCGCCGCGCTGGTGAACGGCCGGATCGAAGGACGCGATCGGCTGGAACGAACCTCGGGCCAGGAATGCACCGTCGTAGCCCAGTGCCGCGAGCAGGCGGAAGACCTCGACGGACTGTCCGGGGTGATGCCGCTCCTCGACCTCGACGAGGACGCGCGGGCGCCCGGATTCGAGCATCGCGCGGGCGCCCGAGAGGACGCGCAGCTCGTGGCCCTCGACGTCGACCTTCAACAGCGTCGGGTTGGGCAGGCCGAGCCCATCGAGGCGTGCCACCGGGACCTCGACGCGGGTGAGTTCGAAGTCCGGATTCGCCGCCACCTCGAGCGAGGACCGCGTCAGCACCGGGCGACCCCGGCGGACGGGTACGTGCAGCGCGAGCTGGCCGGGTGCGTCGCTGAGAGCGAGCGCTCGGACGTCAAGCCCGGGGAAGGTGGTGCGGAGGCGTCGCGCCATCGCGGGGTGAGGCTCGAACGCCACGACCTGTGCCCCAGCCCGCTGGGCCGCGTAGACGTAGAGCCCCTCGTTGGCGCCGACATCGAACATCAGGCCGCCGCCGCAGAGCGCCTCGAGCAGCGCGAGCTCGGGCTCGTCGCGATGAAGCTTGCGTGCGAGGTGCGCGCGATGAAGCAATCGTTGGAGCGTGGACCACATCTCGCCGCCGCATAGTCCCGGAACGTGACGGAGTCAAGCGTGGCCAGTCAGGTCACGCCGGGTCTGCGAACGTCGCGTCGGGCGGCGGTCTCAGGGCGTCGTGGGACCGAGGACCGCGGCCACATGGGCGACCACGGCGTCTCCGACCCACGGGAGGGCGGCGGGCAGGTCGACACGCGCGAAGTCCCCCGCCGACACGCGGGCGAGCCATGTGTCGAGGTGGCGCTGCGCGGCTCCGCGCCGGCACCCGACACCGACCCGCGTCTCGGTCACAAGACGTGCATTGAGCGCCTGCTCGGCGTCGCGCTCGTCATGGACCGCAAAGACGGGACATCCAGCGAAGACACACTCGGCGAGCAGGTTCGAACCGGCCGAGCCGATGACGCCGCTCGCGCTGCGGAGGTGCCGCATGAAGGACTCGCGGGCAAACGGGTGGGGGACGACCCCGGGCATCGCCCTCGCCCCCGGGCCGAACCAGTCGATGGGCCAACCCCGCTCGGCTGCTGCGCGCAAGAGCTCGGCCCCATCGCCGTCCCGGGTGTAGGCGACGAGCCGATGCGATGGCGTTGGCGCCGGGTCATCTGGCCACGACGGGGTGGCGGGTCGCGCGACGCGCGTGTCGGGCGTGCGTGGCAAAATCGGCAAGAAGTGCACGGCAATCGCGGGCGTCCGCCACAACGGCTCGCCGTGCCAGGCGTTGAGTCGCTGCTTGACGAGGGCCCACCGCGGCATCCCAGGCGGCAGGCGGCAGCGCGAGAAGACCAGGTCATGGCCGACGAGCAGGCAGGGCGTGCCGCGACGTTTCGCCGCGAGCGCGGTCGGCAAGTCGCCGTCACTGATGACGAGATCGGCGGCCAGCAGCCGCTGGTGGTCGCTCCAGAGACGGCGTCCCGTGTCGAAGGGCATGAACACGCCAGGCCGCACGGGGTCGGCCGGCACGAGCCCGTCCGATGGGGCCGCGAGGTCCAGGGCGTCACCGCCGCCCTGAACGACCACCTCCCAACCGTTCGCCCGTAGCTGGCGCACGACCGGCAGGGAGCGGCTTGCGTGCCCTCGGCCGCGACCGTGAAGGGCGTAGAGGATGACGGCCATGGCCGAGGAGGGCGGCAGATGCCGGTGCGTGTCAAGCCTGATGTGTGTCGGGCTGCACCCGGGCGCGCGGGCCCACGCCCGGAGCGGGGCGGACGGCCCAGCGCGCAGGGCGTCTCGACGGGTCCTCAACGCCGCGAGGGGGGTACGCGGGAGGCCATCGGATTGCGGCACGGGTCTTGCTTGCGGGTCGCCCCGCAGAGACTTCGCCGGAGGGTACGGATGCGCTGGATGATACCGATGGTCATGATGCTTGTGGTTTCGGGCGCCTCGCTTCTGGGCTGGTGGACAGGCTGCGGGGATGATGCGGCGCCGGCCCCCGACGGGCTCGCCGAGACGGACGTGGTCGGCGACGACGTTCCGGTGCCGCCGCCACCGGCCTTCACGGGGGCCTTCATCGACGCGCCCGTGGAGGGGCTCGGATGGTGGCGCGGCCCGCGCGTGGCCCCGACGGCGACCGGCCTGACAGACGCGACCGGGACCTTCGGCTACGACCTGGCGGGGGAGCCCGTGACCTTCGCCATCGGGGGCGTTCCAATCGGCTGGGCGCCAGCCGCGCCGACCATCTCGCCAGCCGACCTGACTCCGGCCCGCACCGCGGTCGCGGCCATCGGGCGCGCGCGTCTTTTGCAGTCGCTCGACGAAGACGGGGTGGCGTTGAACGGGATCCGCATCTCCGAGGTTGCGGCGGGGTTGCTCGCAGGTGTCCTCTTCGACTTCGGCATGGCGGAGGTCGACTTTGACGACGCGCAGCGAGTCGGGGAGGTCATCGCGGAGTTGACGCGCCGCGCCCGTGAGTGTCACGGGCTGTCGCTGCAGGCGATTGACGCTGCGACCGCCGAGGCGCAGCTGAAGCTTGGCGTCGGCCAGCCCGGTGACGTGCGCGCCAACGTCTCGGGCGCCCCGGGGAGCGCCACGGACATCGGTGAGAGCACGACGCCGCTCATTCAGCTGCTCGGTGTCGAGGTACCAGCGGCCCGGGCCGACGGGACCCTGACGCGCGTCACTGTCCGCCGGGCTGACGGGACCGAGGAGGTCCGAACGCAGGTCCGGCCCCTCATGGCCGCCTGGCTCGAGGAGGTCGACGGGGCACCGACGCACTTCAACATTCCAGCCAGCCGTGTGACGCGCGGGCTCGACCAATGGGTCGCGATTTCGCGCGATGACGGGCGGACCTGGGCGCGCACGAACGTCTCGCGCATGGCGGCCGAGGTGGCGACGCGGACGGGTGGGCGGGACTTCCCGGGGACGACCGTCATCGGCGGCTTTGCGGTGGCGGGCGGGCGGGTGCTGGTGGCCTTTGGCAGCCGGATGTGCAGCGGTGGGGCTCCGCGTTACGCCCTCGGCGCGACGGCGCCGGGTTACCGCGAGGACCTCTGGGGGGTCGGGGGAACTCAGGGTCAGGTCGACTACGCGCTCGGCTCGACCTCGGGTGGGCCCGGAGGCGGGGCGGGCGGCGGCTCCGGTG
>SYAK01000414.1 GCA_005788935.1 Pseudomonadota bacterium | reverse complement strand
GGTGGCGGCGGCTGTCCCGACCGAGATCCCCGCCGCAAGGCCCGCGGCTGTGCCCGCCCCGCGCAAGCCGACCGACCCGGCCCGGCCAGTACCCCGCCCCGAGGCCGTGGCGCCGAGGGCGCCGACCGAGACCGCCGCCCCCGCTCCGACCTCGCCAAAGCCGCCCGCGAGCACCGCCAAGGTCGACAACCTCCTCGCCCAGCTCGACTCCGGCAAGTCTGGCGGCACCACGGCCGACGCGGGCGGTGGCGACGTCCCCCAGAAGCTCGGCGCGGCGGCGGTCCGCAACGCGATCCGCGGTCGCTTCGGCGCCTGCGTCGCGAAGCTCGGCGGCACGCCCGGCCCTGTCACGGTCCAGACGTCGTTCGTCATCTCATCGTCCGGCGTGGTCCAGTCGGCCCGCGTCACCGACGGCGGCGGGACCCCCAGCGACGTCCAGCGCTGCGTCGTCGACGCGATCAAGGGCACGAAGTTCGGGGCCTTCAAGGACCCGACGATGACCGTCAACCTGCCCGTCAAGCTCCTCTGATCGAGGCCTGGCGAGACGACCGCAGCTGACCAAAACCAGTTGACAGGGTGGGCGCGCTCCCATAGAACCCCACCCCCATGCTCCGCGGACGCGCACGTCACGGAGCACGCCTGGCCTCACGTGAAGGGTCGGGACATCTTCCGGCGCCACGCTCGGCGCCAAGCGAAAGCAGCGTAAAGTCGAGGGAAAGCACCATGGCCCGTGGATTGATTGGCAAGAAAGTCGGGATGACGCAGCTGTTCGACCATGACGGCAACCTGATCCCGGTCACGATCATCTCGGCCGAGCCGAACGCGGTCGTCCAGGTGAAGTCGGCCTCCGGCAAGGACAAGTACACCGCCGTCAAGCTCGCGCACGGGTCCATTCGCCCGAGCCTGCTGACGAAGCCCCAGCTCGGCGTCTTCAAGAACGCCGGCGTCGAGGCCCATCGCACGGTCGCCGAGTTCCGCGTGACCGAGGCCGAGGCTGCCGGGTTCAAGCAGGGCGGGGTCGTGACCGTGGCCCTCTTCGACGAGGGCGCGCGCGTCAACGTCGTTGGCACCAGCAAGGGCAAGGGATTCCAGGGCGTCGTCCGCCGCCACGGCTTCAAGGGCGCCAAGGAAGCGACCCACGGTACCCACGAGTACCGCCGCCACTCGGGCGCCATCGGCATGGGCACCTACCCCGGCCGCGTGTTCAAGGGACACCGCATGGGTGGCCACATGGGCGACGAGCAGGTGACTGTCCGCAACCTCAAGGTGATCGCGGTCGACACCGACAACAACCTCCTCGTGATCCGCGGGGCTGTGCCGGGCGCCAACAACGGCGTCGTCCGCGTCCTCGAGCTGGCGGCCAAGAAGAGGAAGGCCAAGTAAGCCGCTCGCGGGTTCCTCCGCGCGACCTCCAAAGTCCAAAGACCCCCGTGCACACGCCCGGGGGTCTTTACGTTGGCGGGCGTGGTGGTTCACGGGGGGCGCTCGGGCGGTCAGCCGAGGCGGCCATCGAAGACGCGCGTGGCGGGGCCGGTCATTTCGGCTTCGACGATCGCGTCGGCTGGGCCGTGAAGGCGAATCCGGAGATCGCCACCGCGCAGCGTGACCGCGACGGGCGCGTTCGGATCGACGAGGCCGAGGCGGACCGCGGCGATGGCCGCGGCCGTGGCGCCAGTCCCACAGGCCCAGGTCAGTCCGCAGCCGCGCTCCCAGACCGTGTCGCGGAGATGCTGCGGGCCGATGACCTCGCAGAAGCCGATGTTGGCGCGCTCGGGAAACGCGGCGTGGTGCTCGAGGAGGGGCCCGAAGGCCGTCGCGGTGGCCTCCGAAGCGTCGCCGAACGTGACGAAGTGCGGGTTGCCAATGTTGACGGCGACCCCGGTGAAGCGGCGATCGCCGGCCTCGAGCGTCAGGGCGCCGCCTGGCGTGAAGCCAGGTTGCGGCACGAGCGGCACGGCGACCGCCTCGAGGCGAGGTCGCCCCATCGAGACGGTGACCTCGAAGCCGCCGTCGGAGGTGGGCCGCCAGGCGCAGCTGCGGATGCCCGCGGGCGTCAGGACGGCGAGGGGGTTCGCGCGGAGCCCGAGGATCTCGACCGCGTGGCGCACCGCGCACCGGATACCGTTGCCACACATCTCAGGCGTTGAGCCATCGCTGTTGACGAGGACCATCTCGACATCGAATGCAGCCTCAGAGGCGGGGATGAGGGCCATGACACCATCGCCGCCGACGCTGAAGCCACGGGCGCAGAGGGTGCGCGCGAGCGCCGCGTCGGGGCGAAAGGCGGGGTCCTCGGACGCAAGCAGGATGAAATCGTTCCCAAGGCCGTGGTACTTGAAGAAGCGCATCGAGGCTCCGCGGAATGCGGGGTTCGTTCCCGCCGTTGGCGCGGGGCGCGTCGAGCCGCCATCCCCATCGCGTCAACGAGCATGGCGCGGGCGGCGGGCGGCGGCAAGACATGGACGGGAGGAGTCGGCATATGAAGGCGTGGATGGCGGGGGTCATGGCCCTCCTGACAGCGGCGGCCGCCACGGGGGCGCGCGCGGACGAGAAGCCCTCGGGGCCGCCCGCGACGGTCTGGACGGTGCTGGGCAAGGGTGGCGGCGCCGAGGGGACCGAGACGGTCCGGATCGTGCGACGCGACGGCGAGGTCTTCGCGTCGGGTGAGGTCAAGCGCGGCAAGAAGGCTGGGGTCCGGACCCACATTCGGCGCAAGGCGGATGGGGCCCTCGCGAAGTACGAGCGCATCGACGGGACCGTGAAGGGGACCGGGGCGCGCGTCTTCGAGTTCGAGGGGCGGATGCGGCACGCGTCGGTCAACGGCTCGGGCAAGCCGGTCGACCTCGAGTCGCCGATCGCGGGGGGCCTCTGGGATCCGGCGGCCTGGCACCTCCTGGTGCTCTGGGCCTGGCCAGATGAGTGCAAGGCTTCGACCTCGCTCGGGATCTGGAGCGTCGACAAGAAGGCCGCGGGCCGGGCCGAGCTCGCCTGCGAGGCGGGGCGGAAGGTCAAGAACGCGAGCGGTGAGGCGGTCTCGGTCCACAGCTGGAAGGTCTCGGTCGGCGGGACGGGTCTCACGGTGCTCGTCGACAAGGCGGGGGCGGTCGTGGCGGTCGAAGGCGACGGCCGCAGCATGCTGCTTGCGAAGTGGGCGAGTGACGCGGGTACGGCCGCGGCCCCCACGGGCGAGGGCGACGGCGGCGAGGCCGAGGCGCTCAAGGAGCGGGGGGCTGGCCCGTGAAACACCTCTTCGTGATGGACCCGGTCGAGACGATCCGCATCGATCGCGACTCGACCTTCGCCCTGATGTGCGAGGCCGAGCGGCGCGGCCACACGGTCGCGATCGCCCACGTCGAAGACCTGTGGGTCGACGGCGGCGAGGCCTTCGCGCGGGCGAAATGGTCGCGTTTCCAGCGGATCCAGGGCGCCCACGTCATCGGCGGCGAGCCCGTCGAGGTGAGCCTCGATGGCTTCGACGTGATCTGGATGCGCAAGGACCCGCCCTTTCACATGGGCTACATCTTCAACACTTACGTGCTCGATCTCGCGGTGGCCCGCGGGCGGCTCGTCGTGAACGCGCCTGCTGGGCTGCGCAACATGAACGAGAAGGCATGGGCGATGCGCTTCCCCGCGCTGACGCCGCGGTCGCTCGTGACGCAGTCGATGCCGCGGCTGCGGGCCTTCGCCGAGGCACACGGCCACGTGGTCATCAAGCCCCTCGACGGCAATGGCGGCGAGGGCGTCTTCGTGGTGCGACGCGACGATCCGAACATCGGCGTCATCATCGAGGCCGTGACGCAGCACGGGCAGCGGAAGGTGCTGTCCCAGACCTACGTCCCCGAGATCCGGGAGGGCGACAAGCGCATCATCCTCGTCGATGGTGAGCCGGTCGGCGCCATCCTGCGCGTTCCGCAGGGGGTCGACCACCGCGGCAACATTCACGTCGGCGCGAAGGTCGTGCGGGCCGAGCTCACCGAGCGGGATCGCGAGATCTGCGACGCGATCGGGCCAGCGCTGCGGGAGGCGGGGCAGGTGTTCGTCGGCATCGACGTCATCGGGCGCTACCTTACCGAGGTTAACGTGACGAGCCCGACGGGCATCCACGAGATCAACGCCTTCGAGGGGATCTCGGTCGAGGCGATGGTCGTCGATGCGGTGGAGCGGCGACTGGCGCGCTGAGCGCATCGGGATACGCACGCGATTGCGAAAGGAAGGGGCGGATGCGGCGCGACGCGGGACGGGGGCGCCGGCGGGGGCACGGGTGGGGCGCGCCGCTGCTCGTCGGGGCGCTTGTGGCCGCGCCGGTCGCGGGGGCGTCATGGCTCGCCCCGAGGGTCGCACAGGCGGCCGAGTCGACGCGGACGCTTGGCGGGATGACGCGGACCTGGCTTGAGGCGCTGCTCGCGGAGCCTGATGACACGCTCGCGGCCGAGCGGCTGCTCGAGGTGGCTTCGGGTGCAGGTGAGCTGCCGCAGGTTCGGGCGGTGCTGCAGGCGCGCGCGCGACTTGGTGGAGACGCGAAGACGCTCGAGGCCGGGGCGATCCGCGCACGCCTCGCGTACGCGGTCGTGCTCGCGGCCCTCGGGGACCATACCGAGGTGGTCGCGGTGCTGTCTGGGCTCGAACAGGTCGCGGGGTCGCGTGAGCGGGGCGGGGTCGCGTCGCGGCTCGGGGAGAGCCTGCTCGCCCTCGGGCGGCGCGCCGAGGCCCTCGACGCCTGGGACCGTGCCCTCGCCGCGCTGCCAGCCGGGTCTGACCGGCGCGAGATGATCGTGCGTCGGGGGCTCGAGGCTGCCGTCGCGATGCGGGACCGGGCGAGGGTCGAGCGTCTCGTGGGTCTCCTCGGTCGAGCCTCGGGGGCCGAGCGGATGCAGGCGGCCGCGAGCCTTGCCGAGGTCGGGGCGGTCGAGGCCGCCGAGGTCATGTGGCGCGGGCTCGTCCGCGAGGCCGATCTCGCGACGGGCGAGGTGGTTGCGCGGTGGCAGGGGCTGTCGGACCTGCTCGAGCGGGCGGG
>SYAK01000413.1 GCA_005788935.1 Pseudomonadota bacterium | reverse complement strand
GCGGGCGGCCTCGGCGGTCAGGTTGCGGCCGAGGCCGGTCAGCACCGGGAACTGCTCGGGGTCGAGCAACCACTGGGCGCCCGGATCCTCAGCCTGGTCTGCGGCGGCGGTCGGGCTGGTCGATTGCGGGGGCGCGTGTTGTGCGGCGCGCGGTTCTTCTGCGCGCTGCGCTTGCACCTCGGCACGCGCAGCGGCTGGCTGCGAGGGTTCGGCGAGCGCGACGCGCCGACCGGGCTCGTCGTGGAACGCTGCCGCTTCGGCCTGGCGACCGCTGAGCCTTGGGGGTGGCCCGTTGATGCCGGCGAGGGCCGCCGCGCGCACGTGTCCCGGCGTGACTCCCATGAAGACCAGGGCCTTGAACGCGACCGTCGTGCGCTCGCGGGTGATGGCCATCAGCAGGTGGAGGGACGAGACGAGGTGGGAGCTCGAGCGGTGGGCGACGTCGATGAGGTTGGCGTGCACGGCCTGCAGGAGCTCGTTGCTCTCCTCGAGACGGCGCTCGGTCTTCTTGACGCGCGAAAGCCCCTCCATGACGAGGTCTTCGTCGATGCGCATGTCGCGCAGCAGTCGGCTCGCGCGGCACTCGTTGACGAGCACCCCGAGCAGGATGTGCCCCGTCGTCAGGTGCGTGTGCTGCGCGCCGTCTGCGAGTCGCTGTGCGTCTTTGAGGATCTGTTCGACCTCGGCCGAGTAAGCCATCGGGACTCCCGTGTGGGGGTGAGGCCTTATCATGCCTCGGGGCGTCGGCTCAACCGGCGCGTAGGGTCGGAATCAGGACAGGGACCCGGCCCCACGCGCCACCGCTTGCGCGCGCAGTGAGCGGGGTCGCGGCGGTCGAGTACCACCGGGCGCAGTCCCAGGCGCGCATATTCAGGTGCGGTCCTGGGACGTGGGAACGTCCTCGCCCCTGAACAGAGCCCGCTGCACGCCGAACCTGGGGCCACACGGGCCCTCGGGGACGGCCACAGGGTGGTCGCCATCGGCACCGCGTGGGGGGAACCGCCCCGCCTCGAGCTTTGCCACCATGGGCCGCGGTGCCGCGCGTGCCGCGTGTGGTCGAACCGCGCGCGCCCCGGGACTCGGGCGCGTACGCCTCACCGCGTGCCACGCCGGCCCGGCGTCTGCGCCTTCTTCGGTCTTCGTGGACGCGTCAAGTCATCAAGTTCACAAAGTCGGACACGACCCTCAAGAACGCCCACGGGGGTGCGCTGTCGGTCCTCGCCCGCTTCTCCCTCCGAAGGTCCTGGAACGTCACCGGATGTGACGTGCGAGCGTCGCTGGGGTCGGTCAGGTGCGCCCGAGGGTGTGGCGCAGGGCGGCCTCGAGGTCCGGAAAGGCGAAGCCGAAGCCGCTCCCGACCAGCGCCCTCGGGACCATGCGCGTCCCGCCAAGGACGATCGCCTCCCCCATCTCGCCGAACATCGCCTTCACGGCGAACCCCGGCAGCGGCATGAACGACGGCCGGCCCAGCACACGCCCCAGGGTCTTCGCGAAGTGCGACTGCTGGACGGGCTCCGGGGCTCCGAGATTGACAGGCCCTGATAGCGTCGGCGTGGCCACGAGGTGCAGCAATGCCCCGAGGAGATCTTCCATGGAAATCCAGCTCATCCACTGCCGTCCGTCACCGACTCGGCCTCCGAGGCCGAGCCTGAACGGCGTCAGCAGCTTCGCGAGCGCGCCCCCACGGGCGTCGAGCACCACCCCGATGCGCGGGTGCACAACGCGGATTCCAGCGGCCCGCGCCGGCTCGGCGGCAGCTTCCCAGCGGCGGCATACCTCTGCGAGGAAGTCGCTGCCAGGGGCGGCGTCCTCGGCGCACACGGGCGCCCCATCGCCGGTCGCGTCACTGCCGTATAGGCCTGACGCCGAGGCGCTGATGAAGACCGATGGCCGGCGGCTCAGCTTCGCGAGGGCACGGGCGAGCGTGGCCGTCCCCTGTTCGCGGCTCTCAAGAATCGCCCGCTTGCGAGCCTCGGTCCAGCGCCCGTCGCCGACGTTCTCTCCAGCGAGGTGGATCACGGCGTCGACGCCCTCGAGGGCCGCGAGGTCGACGGTGCCAGCCGCCGGATCCCACGTGATTTCATCGGGCCCCTGGGCCGGTCGCCGCACGAGACGGTCCACCCGGTGGCCAGCGGTCGTGAGGAACGGGACGAGGGCCTGACCGACGAGGCCGGAGGCTCCGGAGATGGCGATGCGCATGGGAGGCGGTCCTGAGCGATGGCGCGAGAGGTCGAGCGCCGTGATGGTGTGCCGGTATCGGAACATGCGCGCGAAGTCGCTGCGGAATTTGGCGCCAGCGACCGCGTGCGCGAACCGCCCGGTCGGCAGCTTCCAGGTGACGTCGTCACGCAGCGTGGCGGTGTCGGCCGATGGGCCCGGGACGAAGGCGTGGTGATGAAACCAGAACGCGAACGGGCCCTTGTCCTGGATGTCGGTGAAGAACTGCCCGGGCTTCGCCGCGAGGTGCCTGGCGACCCACGTGAGCGCGACTGGGCCCTGATGGACCCGCATGGTCAGCGTCGCGCCTTCGGCGACAGGGCAATCGGGCAAATCTGGCGCGGTCGTCCGGGAGACCAGCTCGACCCGCTGCCATGGCGGGGACAGGCGCTCGAAGGCACCGGGACGGGCATGCCAGGTCCAGAGGGCCTCGGTGGACGCCTCGAGGGTGGTCGACGCGACAAACCGGGCCGCTCCCGAGGGAGCCTTGAAACCGTCGGTGTCGCTTGGGGGCCCGCTCGGGGCGTGGTCAATGCGGAAGTCTGGCGGCGATGCATGCATCTGGACCCGGTATGCACGATTTGCACGGTTTCAAGGTGAGGCAGCGAGTCGGGGTTCCACGCCGCCCACTAGGCGGCTGAAACGATCTGGTTCACGCCTGAAACGTGATGTTTCAAATATGAAACAATCTATTGCAGCGGGAGGGGGTGGTGTCAGTCAGGGCGGCGCGCGCGCATTGAGTCCCAGCGTCGTTCCGGACACGCGCTCGGTCCCACGACGGGCCGTCGGCCGACGGGGACGCTTCCTTGCGTGGGGCGCTGGAGCGGGTCATACCGTCACGCATGACGCTCGTGACGACCGAATGGCTCGCAGCCCACCTCCACGACCCCGACCTGCGGATCTGCGACGTGCGCTGGGTGCTCGGCGCCCCCGGGGCCGGCCGCGAGGCGTGGCAGGCGGGGCACATTCCGGGCGCGGCGTTCGTCGACCTCGACGCGGAGCTCTCGGCTCCGGATGATGGCCGCGCCGGACGCCACCCGCTGCCGGAGCCCGCTGCCTTCGCGCGGCTCCTCGCACGCCTCGGCGTCGGTCCGGAAACCCACGTTGTCGCGTGTGATGACGCTGGCGGGACAATCGCGGCGCGGCTCTGGTGGCTCCTGCGGGCAGCTGGTCACGAGCGGGTGTCGTTGCTCGACGGGGGGCTGGCGGCGTGGCTGTCCGCGGGCCTTCCGCTCTCGATCGAGTTGCCTTCCGTCGAGCCAGCCCCGCTGCGCCAGATCTCATTCGTGCACGGGCACCAGGTCGCGCGCGAGGACCTCGTGAGCCTGCTCGAGGGGCTCGCTGCGACGCTGCTCGATGCGCGGGCACCCGAGCGCTATCGGGGTGAAGTCGAGCCCGTCGACCCCCGTCCGGGCCACATCCCGGGCGCTGTCAACGTGCCGGTCGCGAGCTTGCTCGAGGGCGGCCGGTTCCTCTCAGCTGAACGCCTTCGCGCGCGTTTCGAGGCCGCCGGCGTCGATGCGGGACGTCTGGTCATCGCGAGCTGCGGCTCGGGCGTCACGGCCTGCCATCTGCTGTTCGCCCTCGACCTGTGCGGGCTCGTGCCGTTCGGATCAGGGTGCCTCTATCCGGGCAGCTACAGCGAGTGGGCGCGCGGCGTCGACAGGGAGGTCCGCTCGGGCGGTGCTCCATGAGCGCGTCCGGTCGGTCATCCTGACGACCGGTGGCGGAGGCAAGTTCATATCTTCGGACACGTCCCCCGCAACGTCCTGCGCAACGAAGTCGGCGACGAACCGCGCAATGACGTGCAATGACGCGCAATGAATGGACCCCGCAGGACCGTTGGTGCGGGCGACCGGCGGGTTGCGGTGATCGGGGGTCTCTGTCAGGCTCGGTGGCGGGCATGCGCGCTCCACCGCTTCGGTTTCGGGGCTCGTCGCATGAGAGGGCGCCGTGAACGCGCGAGCTGCCCAGAGGATTGACGGCCATGAAGTTGCTGCACCACTCCCACCTTCTTCGCGCCATCGGCGCCGCCTCCGTGGCCTTCATGCTTCCGCTCGGATGCGCTCGCGAGGCGGCCCCCGTGCGGCCCAACGACCCGGTGACCGAAAAGGCGCCCGAGGTGCAGATTCCACAGGGCCTCTCGCAGGACGCGCTCTCGCGATTGCCGCCAGCCTTCGCGACGCGGGCGCTCGGTGTCGTCCCAGCGGATGCGCCGTGGCTTGTCACGGTTCGGCCGTCAGCGCTCTCCGACGCCTTCGAGCTGCCGTCGCTTCTGGCGAAGCATCCCGAGACCTTCGACGAGCCGCGGACCGATATCGCAGATTTCACGGAGGGCCTCGACCTCCTCGACGTGGCGGGGCTCTCGAAGTTCGGCATCGACCCAACGAGCCCGTCGGGCGTCTTCGCGCCTGACACGGCGAGTGGCACGCTGGTCTTCTTCGTCGCGGTGACCGACCCCGCGCCAGTCCTCGAGCGCGCCGAGGCGATGGCCACCAAGGCCGGACAGGCGCTCGTGAGGGAGGCCATCGGCAGCACGTTGCTCGTGTATCCCGAGCGCCACGCGTTCGCGCTGCTCGTGCGCGACGGCGTGCTCTTCATCGTCGTCGAGTCCGGCTCGTCCGAGCGCACCACGACCGACGTCGCGCGTGCTCTGCGTGCAGCGGATCCGAAGGCGAGCCTCGCTGCGACCGCGGACTTCGGGACGGCAGTGGATGGGCTCACGGCCGACGACGCGGGGGTGTACATCCGGCCCGAGAAGCTGCTTGCGGAGGATGCCGAGGAGGGCGACGTTGAGGCGGGGCTCGCGCTCGGCGCGCTGAAGGGCTTCGATGGGCTGGCGCTCGGCCTGGATGCGGCCCCGGATGGCTTCGTCCTTCGGATGCGCCCAGCGTTCGGAGACGGGGCGACGCTGCCTGGGCTGTTCGGCGCGGCCGAGGGCCCGCTGCTCGCGATGCAGGTCATCGAGCCGGCCGCCCTCGCGCGGGTCGGGATGAAGCTCGACCTCAAGGCGGCCGCAGACGCTCTCGCGCGCCTGCTCGGCCATGATGGCGGCGACGCGCCAGGGGCGGACATCGCCGCGCTCGCGAAGGTGCTCGGCGTCGACTTCGCCAATGGGCTTCTGCCCGCGATGACGGGCGACATCGGGCTGACGATCTCGGGCGATCTCACGGCGCTCTTCGGAGCCGAGGACCCAGAGGAGGTGCTCGGGCTGACGGTCGTGGCGGGTGTCTCGGATGTGAAGGCGGTGGAGGCGACCATGGAGGCGATCGCGAAGAAGGCGAAGGCCGAGGGGGCGCCCGGCGTGAAGTGGTCGAAGGGCACGCGGACGTTGACGATCCCGACGGGGGACAGGCGGGAGGCGCCACAGCTGACGGCGCGGGTCGAGGGTGGGGCGCTCATCGTGTCGACCTTCCCGAAGGCCCGCATCTCGGCTGGCCAGGCGACGCATGCGACACCGAAGGTTCGGCAGGTCTGCGAAGCTTCCGGATTGTCGGCGGCGGGCTTCTTCGAGCTCGCGCTGCCGATGGCGTTCGAGCGTGGCGGCCGACCGAGGGCCTTCGAGGACGTGCGGGCGACCACGCCGCAGGACAGCCCCGAGCGGAAGGCGAAACAGAAGGAGCTCGCGAAGCTTATGGCCGAGGCCGATGCGCTGCGAAAGACGCTTCACGCCGCGGAAGGGGAGATGCTGCTCGGGGCCCTGCGGCCGTTCGGGACCGTCGTGCATACGATGTCGAAACGTCCCGGGCGTCTCGAAATCGAGCTTGGGCTGCTTCCCGCCGGCGCCACGCTCTCTCAGGCGATCAGCGGGTTCATCGTCGCGCAGGAGCGGCATCGTGCGACAGTCCAGGGACCTCAGCGGATGCGTCAGCAGGTGGTCGAGGACGCGATTTGGCAGATTCTCGGGGAGCTTGACGGTCCGGAGTGACAGTGCGGGTGCCCACGCAGTCGGCAGCGAGAGACCCCAACGCTGGAACGGGTTACCCTGTTCGGGGGGGGGCCTGGCGCTCTGGCACATGGTTCGACGTGGCAATACGGTTGAATGTGCCAATCTGGCAGGCGACTCGTTTCCCTGGTCCGGTTTCTCCGGTCAGGACAGGCGAGGCGCACGTCACCATCCCTTGCGCCCGGGTTCGGCGACGGCTAAGCATGCCGCATGAACCTGCGCAAACCCGCACGACTCTGGCGTCCCGCGCTCTGGGCGAGCCTGCGCCCCTTCGGGGTCGGACTGGAGCGTCCCAACAACTTCAAGGAGCTGTGGCGCGCGTTCCGCGAAAACAAGGGGCGCCGTGGCTACGCGCTGCGCATCCTCCGGGAGGGCGTCTGCGACGGCTGCGCGCTCGGGACGACGGGGCTGCGGGACTGGACCCAGAGCGGTCTGCACCTCTGCAACATCCGACTGCGGCTGCTGCGGCTCAACACGCAGCCCGCCTTCCCGCCATCGTTGCTCGCAGACCTCTCGCACGGGCTGCCCGAAGGGGCCGTGCCAACGGTCGGCGCCTCCGAGCGCGCCACGCCACCGCGGCCCCGCACACCGCCGCAGCTGCACGTGCTCGGGCGGATCCCCGCCCCGATGATACGCAAACGCGGCGAGCCGGGCTTTCGTCCAATCGCCTGGGAACAGGCCCTCGAGATCATGGCCGCCCGCATCGGACGCACGGATCCCGACCGCATGGCGTTCTATCTGACCGCTCGCGGCATCCCCAACGAGACATATTATCTGGCGCAGAAGTCCATTCGCGCGCTTGGCTCTCCCCACGTGGACAACGCCGCGCGCATCTGTCACGCGCCAAGCTCGGTCGCGCTGAAGGCGGCGCTTGGCGTCGCGGCCTCGACGTGCTCGTACAAGGATTGGATCGGCACCGACCTGGTGGTCTTCTTCGGGTCGAATGTCGCAAACAATCAGCCGGTGGCAACGAAGTATCTGTATCTGGCACGGAAGGCAGGCACGAAGGTGGCGCTCGTGAACCCGTGGCCAGAGCCGGGCATGACGCGCTATTGGATCCCCTCGGTCGTCGAGAGCGCGGTCTTCGGCACGAAGCTCGCGACGGATTTCTTCGGCGTCGGGGTGGGCGGGGACATCGCCTTCCTCGCGGGCGCGATGAAGACCGTCATCGCAGAGAAGCAGGTCGACGCGGACTTCGTGACGACACGGACGGTCGGTTTCCGGGAACTCGAGAAAGCTCTCGAGGCGGCTGGCTGGGAGGAACTCGAACGTTCGTCGGGCGCCTCGCGGGCCGAGATGGAGCGCTTTGGTCGGATGGTCGGCGCGGCGCAGCGCGCGGTCTTCGTGTGGTCGATGGGCATCACCCAGCACGTCTTCGGCGAGGACGCGGTTCGCCAGATCATCAACCTCGCGTTGATGCGCGGGTTTCTCGGGCGCGATGGGTGCGGGCTCATGCCCATCCGCGGCCACTCCGGCGTGCAGGGCGGAGCCGAGATGGGGGCGTACGCGACGGCGTTGCCCGGTGGCGTCCCGGTGACGCCCGAGAGTGCCAGATCGCTCTCGACGATGTGGGGCTTCGATGTGCCAGGTCGCGCTGGCATGACCGCTCCGGAGGCGCTCGATGCGGCGTCGCGCGGTGGTCTGGACGTCTTGTGGAGTGTAGGTGGCAATTTCCTGGATGTCTTGCCAGATCCTGATGCCGCCGCCGCCGCCCTCGCCATGGTCCCGTTCCGCGTCCATCACGACATCGTGCTCAGCCGCCAGATGCTCGTCGAGCCAGCCGACACGGTGCTGATCCTGCCAGCCACCACGCGCTACGAGATCCCAGGCGGCGTCACGGCCACGTCCACGGAGCGGCGGGTCATTTTCAGCCCCGAGGTGCGCGGTCCGCGCGTGGCCGAGGCCCGTCCGGAGGGGGTCGTGCTGCACGCCGTCGCGGCGCGGGTGCGGCCGCAGCTCGGATGGGGAGGTCAGGCGCCGTCCATGGCCGAAGTGCGCGCCGAGATTAGCCGCGTCGTGCCGTCCTACCGCGGCATCGAGGCGCTCAACCGGCAGGGGGACCAGTTCCAGGTCGGCGGGGTGCACCTCTGCGTCGACGGACGCTGCGAGACCCCCGACGGCCGAGCCCATTTCGAAGCGGTGCCCATCCCCGACGGACGCCGAGCGGACGGGCGGCTGCGGCTCACGACGCGACGCGGCAAGCAGTTCAACTCGATGATTCACGAGCCGCGTGACGCCTTGACTGGCGGCGGCCGCGAGACGGTCTTCGTGTCGCGCCCCGACGCGGTCGAGCGCGGGCTGACGGACGGCGCCCGCGTGCTCCTGCGCAGCGACTTCGGGGCCCTTGAGGCTGTCGTCCGCGTCATCGACGCGACCCCGGGCTCGGTGCAGGTCCACTGGCCCGAGGGCAACGTGCTGCTTGACCCGCGCCGGCGCGCGAAGCGGTCCGGGATCCCGGACTACAACGTCGACGTCGCCATTAGCCCGGCCGGGTGAGCGTCTTGCCGTCCTGGTGCTTGCAGGCCGGGGCCCCGGCCGCAGGACGGCAGGGACGACCGGGTCTCGCCCCTCAGGAACCGCATCGGCTGGTTGAGAACGCAACTCGCACGGTGCCGACCTCGTTCATGAGGCAAGGTCGGCACCGTGCGAGGTCTCAGCGTCAGCGCGCGTCGGCTTCCAAGGCCATCCGGCAGGCGGTGAAGCCTGCGTAACAGGCCTCCTTCTGCTCGGTCGTCGTCGCATAGGCGAGGCAGGCATCGAGGCCCGCCTCACAGGCGTCCCGCGCCGGCTCGACAGGCGGCTGCGGCGGCGTCGGCTGCACGCACTGCTGGTGGCGCAGCTCGCAGGCCTGCGGGTCGTTGCCAGCCGCCACGCACTGACGGAAGGCGTCGTCACAGGCCACTGCACGGCGGCACTCCGCGACGACCTGCTCGCAGGTCCACGTGTCGAGGCCGCTCGCGAGGCATGCGCGCCGCTTGTCCTCGCAGAGGTCGCCCGAGGTCGGGGGCTGCGTCCCGGCGCTGCCGAGGCAGTACTGGCGGCGCTGGTCGCAGGCCTGCGGGTCGTGACCCGCCTCGACGCACTGGCGGAAGCTGTCCTCGCACGACACGACGCGCCGGCACTCGGCGACGACCTGGTCGCAGGTCCAGGCGTCCCGGCCGCTCTCGAGACATG
>SYAK01000412.1 GCA_005788935.1 Pseudomonadota bacterium | reverse complement strand
GCTGGCCGGCTCGTTGGACGCGGGCGCCTCACCCCAGCTCGCGCCGCTCCTTTCCCGTCTCGGCACGCTCCTGCGCCATGGGCAGGCGTCCGGGAATGGTCTGACGGCGCCGGTCGGTGCACGGACTGCGGCGGGGAACCGCAGCGACGCGGGCGAGCGCCTGCATCGCAATCTGGCCCGAGCCGCGAGCGGTGCGGTCGCGCTTGGCGGACCCGTGGCCTCGAGCCGTCTCACCGGGACCGCTTCCGACGTCGTGGCCAACGCAGCCGCGCGCCAGATGGCGGCGGTGTCGCTCGGTCTCCTCGACCGCTTCACCGAGGACGCTTACTTCGGAGCGGCTGCCGCGGGGCCTGGCTTGCTCGAACGGCTCAAGGCCAGTGAGAGCCGGCCGATGTCCATCGACTTCGCCGAGCTCGCGCTGCTAGCCGACTACCGGGCCGAGGCTGGCGACCCCTCCGAGCCTGCGCCCGTCGCGCGGCGTCAGGCGACGACACTTCGCGAGCTCAAGGCCCGGGCGTCCAGTCTTCGGGCATCCGGACAGCGCACACCCGAGACGCAGTCGTACGAGATCCGCGCCATGGCTCCAGCGACCCCTGCGCCCCGGGCATCCGAGGGCGTGCGTCCCGTCGCCGGTGACGCGGACTCAGCGCCGGGGGGCAGCGGCGCTGCGCCCTCTCCTATCGCTGGGCTCGCGTCCGGGGTCGGGCTCGCTTCCGGCGTCGCAGCGAGGCTCGCAGCGCTCGGTCTCCCTTCCGGGGTGGTGGAACGCCTTGTGACGTCGGGGCTGACGCCGGGCGCGGACGCCGCGACCGCGAAGCTCCTCGCCACGTGGACCGCGGGTGTCGGAGATGCCGGATCGCGCGCCCCGCGCCTCGATGCCGCGACGCGCGCCGAGGCCCTCGCCGAGGCCATGATGACGGCCACGACGCCGTTCCCGCGAGGGCTGCGTGCGCTCGCGGAGAACGGTGTCATCCCGATGCGTCTCGCGGACCTGGACGCGGTCGGCGCCTTCGTGTCGCTCGAAGAGCTGTCGCGTGCCGTCGACAACTCGGGGCTTCCGCCCGAGACCCGCCGCAAGGTCCTCGAAGGACTGCGGCGCGAGCGCGCCACAGGTACCCGCAGCGCTGTCGCCACGGCGTCGGGTGCGGGCCTCGCGGGCGCCTTGGACCCGGTGACGGCGCCAGGTGACCTGAGCGAGGCCGTCGTGTCGCAGACAGGGGCCCGTCGCGGTGGCCTTGGGGCTTCGCGCCGAGGACGGCCCGAGGCAGAGCAGGCCACGTCGTCCCTTCGCGCGCTGCGCCGTCGCGGCGAGGCCGAGATGGGGCTGCCGACCGCGCTGCTCGGTGGGCTGGACACATCCGCCCCCGGTGCTGCGGCCGTGACTGCCGCGGCCTGGCGGCTCCTCGCCGACCAAAGCCCGCGCACGATGCGCCTTGCCGAGGAGATCAGTCTCCTCGATCCGACCCTCCTCACGGGCGGTCTGCCAGAAGACGCTGCGGCGATTCAGGCTTCCGTTGGCTCCGGTGCGACGACACTCGCAGCCCGTGTCACGCGGGCGCTCTCCGAGGCAGCCCAAGGGCCCGCGGGTGCCACCCGGCTCGTCGGCGGGGCCGTGCGAGGGGCGGGGGCGCGGCGCGTCCTCGCTGGCGCCGAGGGGGGGACCTCGCCGGCCGCGATCGGCCAGCCACTCGAGCCCAGCGCTCGTCGGGCGCAGCGTCCCACGGCCGTGCGTCCGTCGGGCGCGGGGTGGCGGGCCTCGACAGCTGCCTTCGTCGAGGAGGCGGGGTGGCGTCAGTCCGTGACGCTAGGCGCTGTTCTGTCGCCCGAGGTGATGCTCGGTGGCCTCCGTGGCGCCAATGTCTCGGACGCGATCCGCGAGATGGTCCTGCGCGGCGCGGCGATCGAGGGCGGCCGGGGTGTGCTGACAGAGCTCGCGGACGCCGGCATCGTTCTGGGCGAGGCCGCAGCCGACCGCACGACGCCATCCTCCGACAGGAGGGCGGCGACCGGGGCGTTCGAGTCGCCGAGGGCGCTCTCGAGTCGGATTGGACGCATGCCGCGCGGCGAGCGGGCCGCTCTCATGAGCGCGCTGCTCGAGTCGCCCGAGCGGGCCGAGTGGACCTCGGTCATGAAGCGTGCAGGGTCGGCGGACTTCGCGTTCGAGTGGCTCGCTCGCGTCGACGGAACCCGCAGCGGCCTTCCGGTCGATCTCGGCGATGCCCGCGAGGCGACGGCCCGTACCTTCGGGCGCACGAACGCGCTCGCCGAGGCCTCTCCGATGGCGGCCGTGGACTTCGTGTCGGCCCCCGACATGCGAGAGGCCGTGGCCACTGCGGCTGCGCGCATCTCGGACGAGCGGGCCCGCGCGACGGGTGCCGCAGTGGCCCCGCATGCGCGGGGGGTGGCCTCGGCGCTCGCGGCTGGCCAGAGCTCTCGTACCGAGGCCTTGCGTCGGACCGATTGGAGGCTCGTCGACACGGGGGTCAAGGGCTCGCACGGTCACGCGGACCTCGGGAAGCTGGCCTCGGCGCTCGCGACCAGCGGCTCGGCGTCTGGCGGGGCGAGCAGCGTGCCGCTGGCACTCGTGGCACCGGCCGCGCAGGCGGTCGCTCAGACGGCGTTGCGCTCCCCGCGGGACGAGGCACGCACGAGCAGTCCGGCCCCCGATCCGGCCGCCCCCAACAGGGCTGGCCCCTCCGGACCTGGCGAGGTGACGCTGTCCGAGGCGGCGATCGAGATGCTCGCCATCGAGATGGCGGCCCGGGTCGCTGAAATTTTTGAACAGGACAACGACAGAACGGGGCAGTGGAAATGAGCAATCAACTCGAGAAAGCGCGTCTTGACGTCTACGGCAAATACGAAAGGGGTGCCGTGTCCCAGAAGGACGGCGGCGGCACGTTGACGTTCATGTTCAACCCTGCGTCCCTGAAGACGTCGCAGGAGCTCAAGCTCGCCACCCGCGAGGCCAACCAGCAGGCGTCCGTGCCCGAGTACCAGGGCTCGAGCGGCGTCTGTCTGACCATCCCCGAGGCGTGGTTCGACACCTACGAGAAGGGCACCTCGGTGCGCTCGGAGTACATCGACAAACTCGAGCGGCTGATGGTGTACAAGAAGGACACCCACATCGTCCCGGTTGTGGTGTTCGTCTGGGGCAAGTTCACCGCGTCGAGCGAGACGAACCCGGAGTACGTGTTCTTCCTGAAGAAGCTGGATGTCGAGTACACGATGTTCATGCCGGACGGAACGCCGGTTCGGGCCAAGGTCACGATGGCCCTCGAGCAGCTGCCGAACCCGAAGTACGACAAGCAGTCCCCGGACCACGCGAAGCTTCGCGTCGTGAAGCAGGGTGACACGCTGCAGTCGATCGCCTTCGCGGAGTACGAGGATCCGGGCGAGTGGCGCCGGATCGCGGCGTCGAACAACATCGTCGACCCGATGGACCTGCGCCCGGGCATGCGCCTCCTGGTGCCGCCCATCCTGAAGTGAGACCGCTCCTGCGCCCTTGTACCCGCGATGACCATCGTCGAGACGCGCGCGCGCCTCGAGGAGACCCCCGATGACGACCTACAGCAGGGAACTCGAGCTCAAGCTCTTCATCGACGGCAAGGAAGAGCTGCCCGGTGAGAAGGGCGCGATCCCGAACGCCAACGGCACCAACGTGCTGAGCCTGACCTGCGACAAGCAGCTCGACAAGCCGGACATGCTGTCGTTCACCGTCACGATGCTCGAGCGGAACGAGTTCGTGGTCCTCGACAAGATCAAGTTCGGGGTGCCCGTGAAGGTCGTCGCGGGCTACGAGGCGCCCGAGACCCTCTTCGAGGGCGAGGTCTGCTACGTGAACCCGAAGTTCCAGGCGGGCAAGTCGATTGTCGAGGTCGTCTGCTACAGCAAACTGTGGCGCTTGACGGTCGGCAACACCAACTCCCGCGCGGTGGGTGACGGACATCAGTCCAACGTCAGCTCGTCGAGCGTCTTCAGCACGGTGGTCGGCGACGCGGGCGCACACAAGGGCGCGAGCGACGGCCTGTCGGTGGCCTCGGGCTCGCAGAGCATCAAGTTCGAGTACGTCTCACAGGTGGGCTTGAACGACTTCCAGTTCCTGCAGCAGCTTGCGGGTGGCGCCGGTTTCGCGATGCGGGGCGGCAGCAGCCCGTCGGAGATCCAGCTGAAGCCCATCGAGACCTCGGGCTCGGCCAAGCTGACGGTGCACCGCGACCGCGAAGACGCGGGCGCGACCGATGTGCTCGCGACCCGCGCCGACTTCACGAACTCAATCGTGCGGCAGGTCGCGGAGGTCTGGGTGCGCGGCTACGACCACCTCAAGCGCAAGGGTTTCGTCGGCAAGGCCAACAAGCCGAGCAGCGTCCTCGGTGGCGACTCGGGCATCGACCAGACCGGCAAGGCCCTCTACCCCGCGGCGGGCAAGGGCAAGATCATCCAGGTCCTCGACGCCCCCGTGGCGAGTGAGGACGAAGCCAAGGGGGTCGCGCAGGCGCTCCTCGACCGCTTCTCGTCGAAGTGGATGACTGGGCGGGTCTCGATGTACGCGCGTCCCGAGATGGCCCCTGGCGACATCGTCGACATGAAGGACTTTGGCGTCCGCTTCAGCGGCAAGTACCTCGTGACTGGCGTCCAGCATCTCTGGAACGGCGGCGGCAGCTCACCGATGGTCACGCACCTGACGGTCGAACGCAACGGCTCGCCGACCCCTTGACCGCCGCGTCGGGGGTGTTCGTGGAGGCCAGCCCTCCTTGAGTCGGCGGGCCGGCCCTCGTCCTCGTCACAGGACCGCGAAACACGGCGCGATGGGTGGTTGCGCGCCCTGTCTGACAGTGGCCCCTCGCAAGAGCAGAGAGGCCCGAGTCTTGCGACCCGAGCCCCATCTCACGCGCACCGTGTCCAGACCGCCCTCAGTAGAGGGCCTTGAAGCGCAGCTCGGTGCGGCCGATGCGCACACGGTCGTTGTCGATGATCTCTTCTTTGCTGATGCGGCTGTCGTTGACGTACGTGCCGTTCGTCGAGTCGAGGTCGACGATGATGAACACGCCGTCCTCATGCCGGATGACGGCGTGGCGTGACGACATGTACTGATCGGTCAACACGACGTCGGCGTCAGCGGCCGTCCCGATCATGTTCTTGCCGTCGCGGAGCCGGAAGTCGTGCCCCTTCAGCGCGCCATTGACCGCGACCAGCCAGCCGACGACCGGCTTGAACTCCGGCTCGTCCATGGCTGACACGATGGTCGTCTTGTCCCCGAAGTTGGCGCCCTCCGGCTCGGCGGGAGCCGGGGCGGGTTCCGCTTTTTTCTTGCCGAAGAGCCCCATCTTTTCGTCCTTCTCCTGGTTGGCCTCGTTCTTGGCGGCCGGCTTGCCCTTGACCGCCGCGACCGCCTTGTCCTGCGCCTTGTTGATTTGCTTGTTGATGGCGCCCGTGACCTTCATCTGCGCCTTCGCTTGGGCGCCGACGACCTTGGCCTTGGCCGCAGACTCGACCGAGTTGACCTTCTGTCGAGCAAAATTCTTCAGGAAGTCCCAGACCATGCGCGCGACCTCGCAGCTGGCGCGGTGCCTTGTCGACCGCACGGGCGACTCGAACGCGGCGTGCGCCAGAGCCCCCCTCTCACCTGTTCAACGTGCCATGGGACGTCCGTCAGGTCAAAGCGGGGTCACCGCCTTTCCGCGGTGTCCCCGGTTGACGGCGCCCTGTTCGTGACTCAGACCGGCTGGAAGAACCAGAGGCGGAACATGTTGACGTCACGGTCCGCCGAGTTCGGCGTCTGGCGAATCGTCAGGAACGTGTCTGTCACGAACTCGGCCGCGATCTTGTACGGCCAGTTGCGCCAGCGGTGCTTGCGGTCCTCACCCTCGCAGACCATCGAGCCCGTCTTCTTGCCGTTGACGGAGATCTCGGCCTCCCAGCCGCCGTGCACGTAGTCCATGCGCATGAACATGTAGATGTCGCGGTTGGGCGTGACGTTGGAAATCTCCCACTCCGCGTAGCCGCCTTCGTAGGCGATGCCGACGTCCTCGACGATGACGCCGTCGGGGTACTTCAGCTTCTGGCGGGTGCGGTACTTGTCCTTCGCGTCGACGATACGGAACTTGTGGGCCGACTCGGAGTTCTTCTCGAGGATGTCGACCATGTCGATGCGCTTGAGCTTGAGCCCTTCGAGCTCGAGTATCTCGCCGAAATCGTCCGACTTTTCGCGCAGCACCGCGTTCACGGCCTCGTCGACGTTCTTGGTCGGCGCGTCGGCCGCCTTCTTGACGACCTTGCCGCCGAAGATGGTCGACAGGTTCTCGGTCGACTTCTTCTGGTATCCCAACACGTTGACGAGGGTCTCAGTGTTGAAGTTCTTCTCGCGGTACATGCCCTGCAGCAGCTCGATGTGCTTCTTGAAGGACGCGAACTCCTTCTTCGAGCTGTACTGCGGGTAGTTGGCTTCCACGTCGCTGACGAGCTCTTCCTGGGCCGCGAAGATGGTCGCGAACAGGTCGTAGAGGTTGCGCTCGTCGACGAGGTTGCAGCGCAGCAGCATGTCGAGGTTGTTCATGGCCTGCTCGACCGAGCCAGCCGACAGGATGCGCATCTTGCTGAACATGTGCGAGTACGTGGCCTTCGACTGTGCGAGGATCCCGCCGAGCTCGTTCAGCTTGCTCTTGTCGATGGTCGACCCGACCATGCCCGCCACGGGCACGAAGTTCAGATCGAGCTCGTTCGGCTTCGGGTCGAGCGGGTCCTTGGCGTCGACGATGCGCTTCACGTCCTTCGTCAGGTTGATGCGCGCGACCTCGACCTCGCGCCGGATATCGGGCTCGGTGATGATGGCGTCAACGCGGAAGCCCTCGGCGATGCGGCGGTGGCCCTTGTATTCGAGGTTCGCCTTGTAGCTGACGAAATCCGTCAGGTCCTAGATGTAGCGGATGACGAGGTAGACCGTCTGCGGCAGCTTGAAGTCGCCGGGATCGATGGTCTTGATGGCCGGCTCGGGCACGTAGATCTCGTTGCCGTCCCCGTCGATCGCGAAGCCAGGCGAGACTTCGACCGAGAGGTCACCGCGGCCGCGCGCCGAGACCTTCAGTCCACCGAGGACGTTCGGGACGACGCCTGGCCCGTGGAGGAGGCGGTTGTGAAGCTTGTGCTTCTCGACGTTGTACTTCACCAGGTCGTTCCAGTCGTCCGCGGTCGTCTGGAAGCCGGTAAAGAAGTTGATGCGTTTGTAGCCCTTGAAGTCGGTCATCGTCCTCTCTCCTTGGCAGGTGCTGAACCGGGCCAGGCAGCGGCTTCAGCGTGCAGTGCGGTCATCGTCGGTGTCAGGATGGCTTGCCGCCACTCTCGTCGTCGGTCCCTCCGCCGAGGCGGATGAGGGGCTGCTTCCTGACCGGCTCGCCCGTGTCGGATGCGGGTGTCGGGGTCGTCGAAGGCTGGAGCGTCAGCAACCCGGTCGAGCCGGTTGATTCGAAGATCGTCCCGTCCGTGCCGATGCCGATGCCGAAGTGGAACGCTGGCGCGTCGGTCCCACCTTCGCTCGCAGCGGGCGGTGGCCCGCCGATCGTCATGAAGCTGCCCATGACCCCCGAGGCCTCCTCGTCCGAGAAGGCGAGGAAGTAGCTCGTGTGGGCGGGTTTCTGGGACTGGATGATCTGGTGAATCTTGATGATTTCCTGGTCGGGTACCCGCGTGACCGGCTTGTCGAGGCGGACGACAAAGCAGTGGTTCAGGTTCATCGGCGGGAGGATGACGGTGTCTTCCCCGATGGTCGAGTGGACGCCGATTCTGAAGCCTCTGAAAGGCCACGTGTTCTCCTCGACAACAACGTTCGCCCCGACATAAATGCGGACGAATTCCGAGACAGCCCGGGCGGTGCCGCGGTCGGGGAAGAGCTGGGTCGCGGCCATCAGCATCTTGCGCCGCTGCAGCTCGGTCCAGTCGGGGTTCAGGCCAATGGCGAGCCAGCTGCCGAGCCAGGGCAGGAAGTCCGGGTCGGTCGTACGCGGGTCGAAGAGGTCGTGGATGCGGCTGATGCGCGACGAGTAGGAGTCGTAGGTGTGCTGGATGATGTTGAGGAAGCTGCGGAGGAACGTCCCGCCGCCCTCCATCTCCGTCTGCTGGAAGATGCGCGGCAGGAAGCCCATCAGGCTGCGCCGCGACACCTTCAGGGTGACCTCGGTCTCGCGCGGAACCGTGCTGCCGTAGCGCGGGTACTGCTCGACGACCGTGTGGTCGGGCGCATAGTCCTCGACGTAGTGGACGCGCGTCGACTCGAAGCCGGCCGCTGCGAGCATGACGCGCGCGTTGGTGACGCTCTGACCCTGGACGTCGGGGACGTTCGCGCGCTTGACGGGCGCGCGTCCGCGGATCTCAGACGATGCGGTCATGGGCCTTCTCGACGACGGTGACGTTCACGAGGTGCACGAGCTGGTCGTCGGCCACCCGGAGCTGCTCGACCTCGACCCCGCCGCGGTCCTCGTCGTAGATCCGGATCTTGTCGACGAGATCGACGCCCTCGACGCTCTCCACGACCTGGTAGAGGTCGACCTTCATCAGCGCGCGTCCGAAGGGCCAGCCCTTGCCGTTGCGCCAGCCGCGCAGCGGGTGCAGGAAGCGGCGCACCTCGCGCTCGATCGCCTTCTTCGCGCGGTCCGAGGCGCCTGACTGCGCGCACACGATCTCGACCCGCAGCGAGCACTCGACATAGGCGGGGCGCACGACGTTGACGACGGTCGACACGAGGCGGCGCTGGTTCAGGTACTGGCGGACGCGCTTCAGGAGCTCGACGGTCGGCATGGGCTTCTCGGTCGCGTTGTCGCGGGCCGAGGCGCGCGGCACCACGATGACGGTCACCTC
>SYAK01000411.1 GCA_005788935.1 Pseudomonadota bacterium | reverse complement strand
CGCATCCTCGGCCGTCGCATCCTCGGCCGTCGCATCCTCGGCCGTCGCATCCTCGGGCGCCAGGGCGTCGACGTGCGCGGCGTCGCCACGAGCGTCCGCCAGTGCGGACTCGGCCGTGTCGTCCGACGCGTCCGAGACCCCGGGCTCGGGCGCGTCAGGGTCGATCGAGAGGTCCGCCGAGGCCAGGACGTCCGCGAGGGCTTCGGGGCCGGCGTCCGAGGCGGCACCACAGCCCGACCAAAGGACGGCCCCGGTGACGACACCGAGCAGTTGGGGGAAGGACAGGCGGCGCTCGGACACGGACACCTCGCAGGCTGGAGTTCGCCCCCTATGGGGCCAGTCCGCGGCCCGCGGGTCAAGCAGGACCGGAGGCGACGCGTCGGGCTCGGAGAACAGAGACTGCGCCACGGGCGCCGCCATGGTCTCGCGTCTGAAGACAGGGCCTGAGCGCGACCCGCGGTCCCGGCCCGCCCTCCGAGCCCGCGCCCGGCTCAAGCCTTCGCCGGCACGATGCGAAGCTCACGCCGCAGCGTGGCGAGCGGGACCTCCCAGCGCATCTCCCACGGCACCGCCAGCAAACTTCGGGCCCGGAGCCCCCGCCTGAACGCGTCGACAACCCGCGCCACAAGTCGCGGCTCGCGCCCCATCCATCGCAAGGTCCCGATGGCGGTGAGCACGGCCGGACCTGCGGCGCGCACCTGCGCGAGTGTGAAGGCCTGCAGACACAGCTCGTCGGCAATGCTTGTCCCGTAGCCCGTGACGACATGCCAGACGTCGTGGGACTGACGCAGGCGCTGCGCGACCCAGGCGATGTCGGCGGGCACACCTGGCGGCGCCTGGAAGAGATCCGGGTCGAGGCCGTTGTCATCCATGTGTCGTGCCCACGCCCGCCCCAGGGTCCCCTCCGGGAGTCGCGCGAGCGCCTCCCGGTCCACCATGCTGGAATCGATTGCGGCTCGCGCCTCGAAGAGTCGGCGCCCGTCAGGATCCCCCAGCACCTCACGCGCGAGGCGCGGAGCCGACGGCGCATTGAGCGTAACGTACAGAAGAAACACCTGACGGGTATCCATTGGATTCCGCATCAGGTTCAGCAAGGCGTTGGCGGCCAGACCCGCCCGCGCCGCAAGCGAACCGTCGAGCGCCACACGCACGGCGTCTTCCTCGCCGGGTTCCGACCTGTTCGCGTACGACTTCATGGCGCGCTCCCTCGGGGCCAGACCCCGACATTTCGGATTCATTACCCGATTTCGGCCCGCCAAGCGAGGCTCCCCCGACGGCCCAGGGCGCCGTTCGCCAGCCGAACGTCTCCCCCATCGGACGCAGCCCCGCGCAGCGTGCCCACGCCGACGCGCGCGGCTGCGTCCGACGCGCGTCCGCACGGTCCTGATGCGACCACCCGTCCTTGACACCGAGCGCCGTCGGGGGGTATCCAGTCGCGCCCGATTAGCCTGAAGGCAGGCAGGAGCCGTCGATGCAGCAAGGCCGAACCGACACGCGCCCGTTACCGCTGGCCGCCACCGCTGGTGCTCCCGCCGCCGACGCGTCGGTTGGGGTCGCCGCAGCCAGCGCAGCCGGAGGAGCGGCGGGCACGCTGACGGCCGGGCGGCCGGGAGGCGAGCGCACAGACGAGGTCAAGGCCCCGAAGCGCCGCGTCCTCATCGTCGAGGACGAGGCCCTCATCGCGCTCGACCTCAAGCGCCGCCTCACGCGCATGGGGCTCGAGGTCACCGGGGTCGCCGACAACCGCGACGACGCTGTCGCCATCTGCGCCGCGACGAAGCCCGACCTCGTGTTGATGGACATCTTCATCCGCGGGCCGCTCGACGGCGTCGCCACGGCCCACGACGTCAACAAGATCCGGGACGTCCCGATCATCTTCCTGACGGCCTATGCCGACGACGGGACCGTTCGCCGCGCGGCCGAGGCCGCTCCGTACGGCTACCTGCTGAAGCCGTTCGACGACAAGACCCTCTCGGCCACCATCACCGTGGCCCTCGAGCGGCACGCGATGGACAACCGCATGCGGCTTCTGACCGCGGCGGTCGAGACGGCCAAGATCGGCATCCTGCTCATCGAGGTCGCCGGCCCCGAGCGCCGCATCGCCTTCGCGAACGACGCCTTCCTCGGGCTCGTCGGGGCCACGCGCGAGCAGGCAATCGGCAACCGCCCGTGTTTCCTCGCGACCGACCCCGAGGACCCCGGCGTCCTGGCGTTGCAACAGGCGCTCGACGGCCTGACACCGGCCGAAAGCATGGTCGAGTACCGCAGGATGGGCTCGGACCAACGCGCCTGGACGTCGGTCACGATGTCGCCCATCCTGAACCGGGCCGGCGAGGTCACGCACATGCTGGTGTTCCACGTGGACATCACCAGCTTGCGCGACTCCGAGAGGGCCCTCGAGGTCAGCCAGCGGCTCGTGTTGACGGGCCGCATGGCCTCCGGCATTGCCAGCGACTTCAACGATATCCTGTCGACAGTCGCGTCGTTCACCCAGTTCGCGCTGGGCGACCTGGAGGACACGGCCCGCCGCAACGACCTCGTCGAGGTCCTCAACGCCTCGTGGCGCGGGGCGGGCCTGACACGAAAACTCCTCGAGTTCTCGCGCAAACCCGAGGCGACGCGGGCTGGCCACACGAACGTCGCCGAGGTCCTCGGGGCCTTGCGTTCCATGGCCGAGCGCATGCTCGTGCCCGGGGCCGAGCTCGTGTTCCGCCTCGACCCGACCGCAATGGCCGTGACCCTCGACCCGCAGGCTCTCGAGCAGATCCTGCTGAACCTCGTCTCGAACGCGTGCGACGCGATGCCGAGCGGCGGCCGCGTCACCATCATCGCCACGCGGCCGCCCGAGCCGTCGGGGCACCTCGAAGGGGGCCACTACATCCGTCTGCAGGTGTCGGACGAAGGCGTCGGGATGGCGGCCGAGGTCATGGCGCGGGCCTTCGAGCCGCTGTACACGACCAAGCTCGACCGCCACGGGGGGGGGATCGGGCTCTCGACGAGCAAGGCCCTCATCGATCGGCACGGCGGCCTCATCGCTCTGCGAAGCACACCTGGCGCCGGGACGACCGTCACGGTTGAGCTGCCGATGCCGACGATGGCGGTCGGGACGGAGGTCCAAGGCGCGCAGACAGCGTCTGCGATGCGCGTGGACGGTCGCGGAGCCCGCTGCCTCGTGGTGGAGGATGACGCGGCCGTGCGGCGGGCCTGCGAACGGGCCCTCGGCGCTGCGAACTTCCACGTCACCGGTGCCCCGTCGGTCGTCCTCGCGCTGCGTGAGCTCGAGAGGCCTGGCGCAGAGCTCGACCTGCTGATCTGCG
>SYAK01000410.1 GCA_005788935.1 Pseudomonadota bacterium | reverse complement strand
GGTGCGCGGGGGACCGACCTCCGTGACACGGATGTCATACCCAGTCGACCGAGCGGAGGCGCGAAGGCCGGAAATGGCGAACGCCTCGGGGCTGGTGCTCCGGGTGGGAGCATCCAGCGCCGAGGCGCCGAGTGGGACCGCGTCGTTCAGAACGCGGCGCGACTCACTTCTTGTCGCACTTGCAGCCGTCGGCGCAGACCTTGTCGCACTTGCACTCGGCGGTGCCGCACTTGCCGCACGACTCGCACTGCTTCTTGCAGGTCTCGCTGCAGCCCTTGCCCTTCTCGTCGGCCTTGCCGGCCTTGTCCTCGCCCTTGTGCTCGTCGCAGGCGGTGATGTCGTCGGTGGCGGCGTGGACCGGGGCCATCTGGCCCGAGACGAACAGGAAGGCGGCGGCGGTGGCGGCGAGGGTCTTCAGCATGGTCTTCATGAGGTCTCTCCCGGGAAGTCGGATGTTTGCGTCTAGGCTTCGGCACGCCGGAGATCACCGCACGCGCCAACTGCGTCAAAATGCCGCACCTCACGTCGCGATGCAAGAGAAAGCGCAGGCAGCCCGGTCACTTCTTGTTGGAGCCGCCGATCGGGATGCCGAGACTCAGGAAGGCGGCCTGCGACTGGGTGTCGTAGTTGAACATGACCGAGACGTTGGCCGGCTTGAAACCGAGACCGATGTAGGGCGTCACGCCGACCTGGTTCTGCTTCAGCGGGTCGTCGTACATGATGGAGGTCTTGGCGCCGGCCATCAGCTGCCAGTCCTTCTTCGCCCCGATGTCGTAGCCCACGCCGAGGTCGAGACCGGCCCCCTTCTTGCCGCCCGGCCCAAGGGTCAGATCTCCGGCGAAGCGCGTCGAGAAGCGCTCAAGCGAGTACTCGAGGGCGAGGTCGAAGCGATCCGCGTAGGCCTGGTCCTTGTCGAGGAAGCTGCGCTTGTAGCCCGCGAGGAAGGAGAAGGTCTCGGCTTCGTTCCGGAATCCGACAGAGGCCCCGAAGTGGGTCAGCGTCTTGTCCTGTACCTTGAGGTCGGTGTTGAGCTTGAGGCCGCCCTGCTGGACGCCGACCGAGGCGCCAAACGTCGTCTTGGCGTCCTTCATCACGAGGTCGAGTTTGGCCTTCAGGAGGTCCGTGTTGTAGGCGAGCCCGGCGTTGGCCCCCGTCACCTGCCCGTCGGGCGAGAAGGTGGCGCCAGCGCTGGCGTCGAGCGGAGTCCCACCGATCTTCTGGCCCTTGACGCCGACGCCCGAGCCCTCGGTCCCGTGCGTCATCGACATCGACGCGCCCTTGCCGAGGTCGGCTGTGGCGGTCGTCTTCGAGCTGACACCCTTCGTCGGATCGCTCGTGACGGTCGTCTCCTTCGAGCCTCCCTTGAAGACCTCCTTGGTCGAGAAGGTCACGACATCGCCCTTCTTCGTGCCAGTCACCTCGGTGTACTCGCTGCCGCTGCCCAGCTTGATGCGGCCCTTGACCTCGCCGTCTGTCTCGTAGTTGCCCGCGAGCTCGATGGTCTTGTCGCCGACCTTGGCGGTGACGCCTCCGCCGAACTTCACCTTGAGGGCGTCGCCAGTCATCTCGACGCCCGCCTGCCCATTGAAGCTGAGGCCCTTCGTGAGTTGTCCCTCGCCCGAGACGTCGGCCGACTTCGTCGTCTTGGTCTCGCCGCCCTTGGTCTCGGCCTTCTCCGAGGCAGAGGCCTTGAATTTCAGTGCCTTCTTGCCGATCGCGACGCCAACCTTGCGCGAGGCGATGTCCACGATGTTGCCTTGCTGATCGACGACGGTCGCGCTGGTCGCGTTGAAATTGAACGCGCCGTTGAGCCCGTCCTCCTTGCCGGCCGAGGCCGCGTAGGTGAAGGAGTTCTCGCGGTTACCTTTCGTGTCCCACTTGCCCTTCTCGTCGATTGAAATCTTCACCCCGTTGATGGGGTCGACGAGCTCGACCTTCTGGCCAGCTGTGTACACGACGAGGCCGTCGCCTGAGTCGGTGATGGACCCGTTGACGCCAAAGGTGAACTTCGGCTCCTTGTCCTTGCCGAGGACAAGCTCGGCCGAGCCCTCTTTCTTCTTCTCGACGAGCGGGTTGCCCTCGGCGTCCTTCTTGTCCGTCTCTTTCTCGCTCTGCTTGCCCTTGGCCGAGAACGAGAAGCCCTGAGACTTGTTGGCGACCGTGATCGCGGCGCCGTTGAAGCCGAGGTTCTGGATCGTCCCAAGGTCGAGGCCGAGCTTGAGGTCCCAGCCCTTCGGGAGGTTCAGCGGCACCTCGATCTTCGAGAGGTCCGCGTTGGCGAACCAGGCCCCGATCGCGCCGCCGATGAGCGCCGTGCCGACGATGCCCATCGTCCAGCCGGGGTTGCCCTGGATGAAGTTCGAGATGGACTTCAGGACCTTCTGACCACCCGGACTCGCCATCCACTGCTCGACGAGGCCTGTCATGGCGCCGGACAGTGCATCGCTGTAGGCCTTGAGCGCCTTCTCCTGATCGCCGGCCTGCGGCTTGGTCTTGCCCTTGAGCCCGCTGTTGAGGGCCCCTCCGAGCGCGGGACCAGCCGCCTTGAGCCCCTGATCGACGTAGCCGTTCAGCGCGTCGAGCGAGACGTGCTCGAGCACCAGCGCGGAGAGCGGCCCGCCGAGCCACTTGCCGAGGCATTGCTCCCACTTGGCGACGACGGCCTTGCGGCGCTCGGCCTCCTTCTCGGTGACCTCTTCCTTTGCGGGCTTCTTGTCGGCCTTTTCGTCCTTCTTGCCAGCACCACCGTCCTTCTTGTTCTCGGGCGGGATGAGGGCGTCCTCGGAGAGCGGTGCCTTCTTCTTGTCGGCCTCGGGCTCGACGACTGGGGCGGGCGTCGGGGCGTCGGGCTTCTTTTCTTCTGCAAACGCTGGGGTCGGCATGGGCCTGCTCCTCGGGTGTTCGGGGCTGCATCGGCTTGGCGCGACGCGGCCGGCGCCCCGACCCTCGGCCTGCTGGCGGCGCACGCGATGCGCGCGGCAAGCAGACGGCGGGTGCGCCGCACGACCCCTCAACGCTCCCAACATACGCGAGCCGCGTGTGCGCCGCAAGCGACAGGACGGCGCTGCACGCGGGAACGACCCTAGGCTCAGCGGACGGCGGCTCGGCTCAGTGGGGTGGCGTCGGAGCCGTCATCGGCGAGGCAGCCGAGCGACTCGAAGGGGGACTCGAGGACGCGGTTGCAGGAGTCGATGCCGAAGCGCGCGTTGAGGCCGTCGTCGATGCGCTCGTCGTAGCTCCAGCGGATGGGGAGCACGGTGCGGACGACGACCTGGCCGTCCTCGACCAGCGGGCGCTGCTCGAGCTGGCCCACCATCATGAAGAGCGGGCAGGTCCCCCACTCGTAGAGGTGGTGGAAGCCAGGCGCCATGCCGAGGCTGCCGAGGTTCGCGACGAAGAGGCTCGTGTACATCGCGTCGCCTTCGATGAAGAAGCGCGGCAGGACATTCAGGTAGTCGAGGGCGCGAAAGGCGCCCACAGCGGCGTCGAGCGCGAGTCGCGGCATCATGTTGAAGAGGTCGAACTCCTTGTCGGCCGACGTCTTCTTGCCCGAGCGCTCGACCTCGACGTGGCCGTTGATGCGGTCACAGAGGCCGCGAAACGTCTCACCCTGCAGCATCTCGAGCTTGACCGCGGAGAGCTTGGCCTCGCGCCCGAGCTTCTGGCGCTTCATGCTGAAGGTCACGAACGACCCCTTGCGCTGGTACAGGCGGCGCCCCGCGAGGAAGCGGTTCATGCGCGGGTTCTCGGCGAGCGCGATGGCGGTGGCGCCGACGAGGGCGTGCGTCATGTCGGCGCCGAACTTCGCGTGGGCCTGCTTGATGTATTCGACGAGCTTGTCGGCGCGGGCGAAGGTGTCGAAGTAGACGACCGACTCGTTGCGCGTCGGCATGATGTGGGCCATGAGCCGGCGGTACGGGTGAACACCCTTGATGAGCTCACCGTCGGGGCGGTCGGAGGACAGCAGGCCGCGGGCGGCGTCCTTCAGGAAATCGGTCAGGGCCATGTCGGGTCTCCGTTGAATGGCGGGCGGTGGTGCATATCGCCAGTGGGCGCGCTTGCCAAGCCTCGGCCCGCGGGAGCGTTGCGGGCGGCGGTGCGTGTCGGCTACTGTCGGCCCATGGAGACGCTGGCCCCCGGAATGACGCTGCGTGGCTATCGTGTCGAGGCTCGCCTCGGTGGCGGCGGACAGGCCGTGACGTGGCGCGGGACCGTGGTCGCCGATGGACGCGCGGTCGTCCTGAAGCAGTTCAGGCTCGCGCTCGCGGCCGATTGGAAGGGGCACGCGCTGTTCCTTCGCGAGTGCGCGACGCTGAGGTCGCTGTCGCACCCAGCGATTCCGGCGTACGTGGACGCGTTCGAGGCTGTCCCGCCAGGCGGGGACGTGGCTGAGCTGTTCCTCGTGCAGGCCTTCGTCGACGCGCAAAACCTCGCGACGCTGATTCGCGAGGGTCGCCGATGGTCCGAGCCTGAGCTGTCGACACTCGCGCAGCAGGCGCTCGACGTGCTGGCGTGGCTCCATGCCCGAAACCCGCCCGTCATCCATCGGGACATCAAGCCGTCCAACCTGCTGCTGCGGCCCGGCCTGTCGGGGTTGCAACCTGCACTCGCGCTCATCGACTTCACCGCCGTGACCGCGATGACGCATGACGCCGAGGATGGGGGGTCGACCGTCGTCGGCACCCACGGCTACATGCCGCCCGAGCAACTGCTCGGAAGGGCCGGCGCGGCGAGCGACCTCTACGCGCTGGGCATGACGCTCGTCCATCTCGCCTCGGGGCGGCATCCAGGTTCTCTGCCACTTGACGGGCTGCGGCGGGACCTCCGGGGCGTCCTGAACCTGACGTCCGGATTCGAGGCGTGGCTTGAGCGACTCGTCGATCCCGACCCCCGGGGGCGGCCGGAGTCGGCCGTGGCGGCGCGCCGCGCGCTTGACGAAGCCCTGAAGCCGCGGCGACCGGCGCGGGCGAAGACGTCCGCCTGGTTGGAATGGCAGCAGTGGATTGCGCTCGGAGGCCTCGTGGTCGTGGTCCTGCTGGCGCTGGCGGTCGCCCCATCGACCGGAACGAAGGTCCACTCGCCGAAGGCTCCAGCACCTCGAGCCGAGGCGCCCGTCCTGCCCAAGCCGCCCCGCACGGACAGCGCCCTCCGGGACCTCGAAGTCGATGTGGACGTGCCCGAGGGCCTCCGGGTGACGGTGCAATCGGCGCGGCTCCGGCCGGGCGACGACACCTTCCGCGAGAGCGAGGTCGCGATCGTCTACACCCTCACGAACACCGGGAGCACCCGCCTCGGGGTCGTCGAGCTGCGTGTGGTCCTCGCGGGGACCGGGGTCGGCGCGCGGCAGGTCCACGACCTTGAGCCTGTCAGCCTGCTGCGGGTCCCGCTCGAAGCGGGGGAGGTGCGCGTCGAGGATGCGCGTCTGCATGACGTAGCGCGCAACACCCGTCGCGCACGGCTGTCGTTTCAGGTCGCGGCCGCTGGCCCAGAGGTGCCGCCTGTCACGCTGACACCGGCGACCTTCGCCTCGCAGTTCGCGATGCCGGAGGGAACCTCGCTGCGCCTCATGCAGCGGCGGACGTGGCTCATCGCCGAGGGGTTGTCGGACCCGACGCGCGCCTTTGACTTCGAGCTGCGCCTGACGGGGGTCGAGCGCCTCTTCGCGGTGACCCTCGTTCAGACCTGCCTCGACAGCGCGAACGGCGCGCTTTACCGGCGAAATGACCGCGACTTCACGGTCGTCACCGAGGCGTTGGGGGCGCCATCCCTGAACAACGACGAGTTGGCCACCTTCCGGGTCCTGTGCCCGGAGGCGGCCGCCTCGGTCAGCTGGTCGCTCGGCAACCTGAACCTTCGGAACTGACTGGGAAGTCCGACGCGCCGAATACGCGCCGTTCATTCGCCAAGGACGCCGACCTGTTTTCTGACGTTACGTCAGCTCACAACATTGAGACAGCGCCCGCGACAACGGGACGCTGGGCGTGCCACAAGGGGCGCAGTGACCGAGAGCCCGCCACCGCAGAGTCCGCTCGCCCGCCCGTTCGTCCGCGCCTTCATGGCGGGGCGCTTCTCGGCGGTCCTTGGCTCGCAGATCGCCTCGACGACCGCAGGCTGGCAGATCTACGAGCGCACGGGCGACCCGTGGTACCTCGGGCTGGTCGGGCTGGTCGAGCTGCTGCCAGTCCTCGCGCTCATCCTGCCCGCGGGGAACATGGCCGACCGGAAGCCCCGCCGCCACATCGCGGTGATGGCGCACGGGGTGCTCGCGCTCGTCTTCGCAGGTCTCGCCGCGCTGTCGGCCGCGGAGGGGCCGAGCGCAGGCATCTTCGCGCTGCTCGCGTGCACCGGGGCGGCGCGGGCGGTGGCGACGCCGGCGGTCGCGACGATGATGCCGCAGCTGCTGACGCCGCCGGAGTTCGCGCGCGCCAACGCGTGGCTCTCGTCGAGCGTGCAGCTGGCGATCGTCGGTGGGCCGGCGCTCGGAGGTCTCCTCATCGCGCTCGGAGGGCCCGTGACAGCCTACGCGGCCGCCGCAGTAGGCCAACTCGCCTTCTGCGCCCTGCTGCTGGCCTTCGTCCCGGTCCGCACGCCAGCCGCCGTGACGCGCACCTCGCGAACGGCCGGTGACCTCTTCGCGGGCTTCCGCTTCATCCGGCACCACCGCATCTTCCTCGCCGCCATCACGCTCGACCTCTTCGCGGTCCTGCTCGGTGGGGCCGTCGCGCTGCTCCCCGTCTACGCGCGCGATGTCCTGCACGTCGGACCGGTGGGACTCGGCTGGCTGAGAGCCGCGCCTGGCATCGGCGCCGCCCTGATGGCGGTGCTCATCGCCCGCCTGCCACCGTGGCGCCGCCCAGGGGTCGCGCTGCTCGCGGCGGTCGCGGCCTTCGGAATGGCCACGATCGGCTTCGGGCTGTCTCGCGACTACACGCTCTCGTTCATTTGCCTTTTTCTGACCGGGTTCTTCGACGAAATCAGCGTGCTGGTGCGAGCGACCCTCGAGCAGATGATCACCCCCGACCGGCTGCGCGGGCGCGTGGCGTCCGTGAACCACATCTTCATCGGGTTCTCGAATCAGCTCGGGGCCTTCGAGAGCGGTTCCGTGGCGTCCCTCATCGGCGCAACGGGGTCGGTCCTTGTCGGCGGCATCGGGGCGATCGTCGTCGTGCTCGCGACGATCCGCGTCTTTCCCGAGCTGCTTCGCCTGCCGCCGCTCGACACGCTGAGCCCGCTGCCCGAGCCGGGGGATGGGCCCGAAGATGCGCGGTCTCCCGTTCGTTGAGGCCTCGCGGTTCGGTCGCTCGTGGGCCGCGCGGCCGAGGTTCCCCAGGCTAGCGTGCGTTCGTCGAGATCCGATCTGACTTCCATGGCAGACGCGGGCGTGGCAAACTGACTCAGCGACGGTTCGTGTCGCGCCGAGACCGTCCCGAGGAGGCCCCCATGCCACGCCCGTCCTCGTCGCGCCCCGGCGCGGCAACCCTGCTATTCGCTGCGATGACCCTCGCGGCGTGCGCCGACCAACCCTTCACGGTCGACGTGCCGCTGCGCGTCGTCGCGACCGATCCGTCGGACGCTGGGGCTGGGATCGTGCGCGAGGCCGTATTTCGGACCACCTTCTCCGAGGCGCTGACGCCCGAGACCGCCCTCGACCCCGACAACTTCGCCGTCAGGCGCCTCGGGGTCGCCGAGTTCGAGCCCGAGCGCGCCGTGGACGGCTCGCTGAGCCACAGCGAGGACGGGCTCACGGTCACGTTCACGCCCTCGGCCCGCCTCGACTACTCTTCGCGCTACCAGCTGGTGGTCGGGCGCGGCGCGCGGCGCCTGCGAGACGGCGCCGAGCTGCCAGCCGAGGTGCGCGCGGTCTTCCGCGTCATTGACCCGCCGCCGCTGCGGGTCATCGCCGTCACACCAAGCGGCGCCAACGAAGGCGTCCTCCGGACCGCGCCGCTCGTCATCCGCTTCTCCGAGGGTGTGCGGCGGGTGCAGCTCGACCCCGACGGAGACGGCCGGCTGACCGCCGCCGAGGACGCGCACGTCGCCGTCGTCGACGCCGAGACCGGCGACGCCATCGAGGGCACGTGGAATTATGATGCGGATGACGCGGACCCAGAGAATGTCGACCTCATCGGGCCGGACACCGTCGCGACCTTCACGCCGACCGGACAGGCCTTCGAGCGCTGGGGCTACTCGCAGCCGGTCGAGCTGCGCGTCAAGGCCACGCTCGAGTCCGACCGCGCCACCTCGCGCGGCGGACAGGTCGGCGAGGACCTGACCTTCAGCTTCCGCGCCGTCGACCCGCCTGGCCTCGCCGTGATGGCCTTCGCACCGGGCGACGGACTTGACGGCGTGGCGCGGACGTCGCCTGTCGTGATCCGATTCTCCGAGGGCGTCCGGCAGGCGCAGCTCGACACTGATGGCGACGGGCTCTACAGCGCGACCGACCGCGAGGGCGGCTCGTTGCTGACGATCGTCGACACCGAGTCCGGCGAGCCTGTCGACGGCGAGCTGGCCTTCGACGCGCTTGACGACCTCGACCCGGCCGACCCCGAGATCGTCGGCGCCGACACGACCGTCACCTTCACGCCGACCTCGCAGGATTTCGAACGCTGGCGCTACTCTCAGCAGGTCACCGTGACCCTCGACGCCGCGCTCGAGACCGACCGCGCGACGACCCGCGGCGGCCAGCTCGGTGAGGGATTCGCGTTCACCTTCCGCGCCCTCGACCCTCCCACCCTCGGCGTGCTGAGCCACGCACCCGCCCACGCAATGTCGGGGGTCCCGCGCACGGCGGCTGTCGTGCTCACGTTCACCGAGGGGGTGCGGCAGGGCCAGATCGACACCGACGGAGACGGCCGCTTCACGGCCGCCGATCGCGAAGCTGGCTCGGTGCTGACGGTCCTCGACACGTTCGGCTTCGAGCCCATCGACGGGACCCTCACCTTCTCGGAGTCCGAGGACGTCGACCCGCTCGACGCCGAGCTCATCGGCGCCGACACGACGCTGACCTTCACGCCCTCCGAGCAGGTGTTCGAGCGCTGGATGTATTCGCAGGAGCTCCAGGTGAGCCTCGACACGACGCTCGAGACGGATCGCGCGACCACCCGCGGCGGACAGCTCCGTGATGATTTCCTCCTCACCTTCCGGGCGGTTGATCCGCCCGCGATCGCGGTGATGGGCTTCGAGCCGGGGGACGCGATGGTGGGTGTTCCAAGGACTTCGCCGGTCGTCGTACGGTTCTCCGAGGGCATCGCGCAACGTCAGCTCGACACCGACGGCGACGGCCTATTCACGGCCGCCGACCGCGAGGCGGGCTCGGTCCTGAGCGTCGTCGACTCGGAGACCGGGTCGGCCATTGACGGCAGCCTGAGCTTCGAGGTCGTCGAAGAAGTCGACCCGGCAGATGCCGAAATCACGGGTCGGGATACGCGCGTCGCGTTCCGCCCGACCGCGCAGGCTTTCGAGCGCTGGGGCTACTCCCAGGCCGTCACGGTGACCTTTGGCGCGGCTCTTGAGACCGACCGCGCGACTGACCGCGGTGGACAGCTCGGGGCGGACCTCACGTTCACCTTCCGCGCGGTCGATCCGCCCGCGCTGAGGCTGCTTGGCGCGTCCCCGTCGGACGCCGGCGTCGGTGTCGCGCGCACCGCGCCTGTCATCCTCAGGCTCAGCGAGGGTGCCCGCCAGGCCGACCTCGACCCCGACGGAGACGGGCGCTGGACCGCCGCGGACGTGGCCGCCGGCTCGACGCTCAGCGTCACCGACGCCGTGACAGGCGCCCCCATCGAGGGCACGCTGGTCTTTGCAGACCCCGCGGACCTTGACGCGGCAGACCCTGAGGTCGTCGGTGCCGACGCGACGGTCACCTTCAGCCCGTCGAGCCAGCCGTTCGGCCGCTGGCGCTACGCCCAGCGGGTCGTCGTCGAGCTCGCCGCGTCCCTCGAGAGCGACCGCGCGACAACTCGCGCCGGCCAGCTCGACGGCGGCGCCCGCGTGGCCTTCGAGGCCGAGCGCCCGCCCGCCCTCGCGCTCGTCTCGGCGCTTCCGTCGGACGGAGCGGAGGGCATCCTTCGCAACACCCCAATCGAGCTCGTCTTTTCGGAAGGTGTCCGCCAGTCCCAGCTCGACGCCGACGGCGACGGACGCCTCGACGCAGACGCCGCCGTGGTCGTGAGGGACGCCGACGCAGGCACCGCCATCCCATGCCGCGTCGCCTTCCTGGCGACCGCCGACCTCGACCCGGCTGACGCCCTCGTGACCGGCGACGACCTGCGCGTCACGCTGACCCCGACCGGGCTGCTCGGCTGGTCCCAGCGGATCCGCGTCGCGATCGACAAGCGGCTCGCGAGCGATCGCGCGACCGCGGTCGATGGGCTGCTCCCGGCAGAGGTCATCTCGACCTTCCGCGCCATCGACCCGCCCGCGCTGGGCCTCGTCACGAGCACGCCCGGCCACGGCGCGACCGGCGTGCTGCGCAACAGCCCCATCCCGCTCGTCTTCTCGGAAGGCGTGCGGCGGCAGACCCTCGACGCAGACGGCGACGGCCGCCTGAGTGCGGGCGACGGGGTCAGCGTCACCGACACCACCGCGGGCACGCTCCTCGCTGGCACGCTGACCTTTGACGCCGAAGATGCCCCGCCGGCCGCTGGCGAGCCGGGGCTCGACACCCGCGTGACCCTCCGCCTCGACGCGCCCGTCCCCTGGAGCCATGCGGTCTCCGTCAGTCTCGGGGCGACCGTCTCGAGCGACCGCGCCACGCCCCGCGGCGGCCAGCTGCCAGCCACCCGGATCGACTTCCGGGTCGAGGACCTGCCGCCACTGCGCATCCTCGCGACCAACTTCGCTGGCAGCCAGAGCTGGCCGTCCGCATCCCCGCTGCAGCTCGCCCTGTCGATGGCCGTCACCCTCGCGGCCGCCGACCCGGGCACCGATAGCCCGGACACCGTCGACGACGATCGCGTGTGGCTGACCCGGCTCGGCGAGACCGAGCGCCTGCCGGTCGCCTTCTCCCTCGGCGCCGACAGCAAGGTCCTCGAATTGTCGGCCTCGGACCCGGACGCGCTCGATCCGGCGCAGCTGAACTATCGCACCAGTTATGCGCTGCACATTGCATCCGGCCGCGATGGCCTCTGCGCAACCCTCAGCACCGTGACCTCGGTCGACGGCTGCCTGACAGAGGACGCCGCGACGCCTGGCGAGGTCGTCTACGCCTTCACGACCGCGTCCGCCCCGCCGCTGACCGTCGTCGCCTCGACCCCGGAGAGCGGCGCCATCGCCGTCCCGAACGCGAGCGCCTTCTCGGTCCGCCTGTCGAACCGCCTCTTCGGCGACGACGCGCGCGCGGTCACGTCTGACGACGTCTTCCCCGCCGACGGCTTCGCGGACCCGCAGAAGGACGGACTCACGCCGAACATCTTCGTGACGCCAGGCCGCCTGAACGGCGATCGGGCCGACGCGCTGGCGCTGACCCCGGACGCTGGCTGCGGCGAGCCCATCTGCTATGACGACGCCACCAACACGGTCCGATTCCAGCCCGCCGCCCCGCTGGCGCCGCTCGGCTTCTATACCATCGTCGTGACCGACGACCTCCAGGACACGGCTGGCGGGCGCCTGCTCTCGCCAGCCCTCATCTCGTTCCAGGCGTCGTCTGGCACCATCCTCATCGGCACCTCACCGCCCACCATCGACGTCGACGACGGGATCTACGCGCAGTTCGGCGATGACCTCGATCTCACCCGCTTCGACACGGCCAGCGCGTGGGTGACCGCGACCGACCCGCTCGGCTTCGAGGTCCTCATCCCCGGCACGCTGCGCCTCTCGCACGTGGGCGTCGGCGAGACAGACTGCGACGGCGTCGGCCTCGACACAGGCTGTGACCGCCTCACCTTTGTCCCTGCGATGCACGTCTCGGGCTGCTTCGAGACGCTGCGGCCGCTGCGCTACGCGACAACCTATCGGCTGCACCTGTCGCCGCGCCTGACGAGCCTCGGCCACACCGGCGCGCCCCGGACGCTCGGCGCCCAGCCGCCCATCGTCGTCGCGACAGGGCTGCCGCCCGTCATCAGCGGCATCAGCTCGTTCGGGGCCCTGCCCACCGAGACCGCCGATGACTACGCCGACCTCCGCAACGCCGGTGACGTGCCAGTCAACTCCACGATCAGCATCCGTTTCTCGCGTGACATGGCCACGAGCGGCGCTGGGCGACTGACGAGCCCGGCCCACTTCCGTATCATCAACACGCAAGGACCAACCTCCACCACAGACGACGTCGCCCTC
>SYAK01000409.1 GCA_005788935.1 Pseudomonadota bacterium | reverse complement strand
GGTCGGTAAGATGCAGCAGCACCTCGACGGCCGGGTAGGTCGCGAGGAAGTCCGCGATGATGGGGGCGAGCAGATGCTCACCGGCCGAAACCGTCGCGGTGACGCGCAGCTTGCCGCGCGGCTCTGCGTGCAGCTCGGTCACGGCAGCCTCGGCCGCCTCGAGGCGCGCGATGGCGCCCTCGGCCTCCGCCATGCAGGCGGCACCTGCGTCGGTCAGGGCGAGGCTGCGTGTGGTCCGGTGCAGGAGCAAGACACCGAGCTGCCCTTCGAGACCGGCGACCCGGCGGCTGACGGTGGTCTTCGGCATCCCGAGCATCCTGGCCGCGCCCCGGAAGCTACCGTCCTGCACGACCCGCACGAAGATCAGCGCCGCGTTGAGATCCAGCTGTCCCGCCAAGGGGACAGTCCGTACCATGAACACCGGATTGTCCACGCACGCTCACGGTCGCAACCTTGCCGCGGCGGAGCTCTGCCGGAGCTCCGCGACCGGACCCACCGGACACGTCAGACTGACCCGGCCGCCCCAGGAGCCCCGCATGCAACCAAAGATCCTCGTCACCGGCGCCACAGGCCTCACCGCGTCGCTCGTCGCCACCCAGCTTCGCACGCAGGGCGTCGCTGTGCGCGCCCTTGTCCGGAACCCAGGCAAGGCCGAGGCGCTCGCAGCCAACGGTGTCGAGCTCGCCGTTGGCGACTTTGAGACGGCAGCCGCCCTCGAGGCCGCGCTCGAAGGCGTCACCAGCGTGTTTCTCGTCACGCCACCGCATCCCGACGCGTCCAACATGGTGGACCGCTTCCTCGCCGTCGCCGCCCAAAGCCCCGTGGCTCCTCGCATCGTGCGCCTGAGTGCCATCAAGGGCTCTGACCACGGACCGACCGACAACACCCGCTCACATGGTCGCGCCGACCGCGCTATCCAGGACAGTGGTCTGCCCTTCGTCATCCTGCGGCCCAACTACTTCATGCAGAACCTCTTCGGCTCGGCCGAGTCGATCCTCGGTCAGGGGATGATGTTCCAGGGGACGGGTGACGGGCGCCTTGGCTTCATCGACGTGCGTGACATCGCCGACGTCGGAGTGGCGGCCCTTCTCGACACCCAGTGGGACCGCGGCATCTACGAGCTGACGGGGCCGGAGGCGCTTTCGTACCGCGACGTCGCGACGTTGATCGGTGCAGCCCTCGGTCGGGACATCCGGTATGTGTCCGTGACCCCGGAGCAGGTGCGCGAGAGCATCGAGAAGCGGGGCTGGGGTGCCTGGATGGCAGGCATCATGGCGGACTACTCGGCGGCGTATGCGCGCGGCTGGGGCGACTTCACGACACAATTCGTCGCGAAGATCGCGGGCCACCCCGCCCGCAGCTACGCGACCTTCCTGCGCGAAGTCTTTGTCCCCGCCACGATGCGCTGACCTTGCGTCGCCAGCCCCGGGACGCCGGGCCGGGTCTGCCATCGGACCGGGCAGGCGCCACGCCGCATGTGTTCCGGCCGCATCGCCTTGACCGGATGGGATGCGACGGGCGAGGGTGACGGCCATGCAGCGCACGCCCGAACCCGAGCTCATGGATGACCCCGAACAGGTCGCAGCCTACCTCGCCGCCGATTTCTCGGTGCCCGATGCAGCCTTCACTGAGGCCTGTCTGGCCTGGTTCGCGGCCTGCGGCGTCCCGGCCCCGGCTGGCATCGTCGACCTCGGCTGTGGTCCTGGCAACATCGCGCTGCGGCTCGCAGCGGCGCTCCCGGACGCCGACATCATCGGCCTCGATGGCGCCCCGACCATGCTCGACGCGGCCCGCCTCAGGACGCCCGAAGGCGCCCGCGTCAGTTGGGTGGTGTCCACGCTGCCCGAGACGGGCCTCCCCGAGGCCGCATTCGAGGCGGTCGTCAGCAACAGCCTGCTGCATCACCTGCACGATCCGGCCATGCTGTGGGCCGCCATCCGCCGCCTCGCGCGCCCGGGTGCGCCGTTCGTGGTGGGCGACCTTCGGCGCCCCGCGACGCCGGACGAGGCCGTCGCGCTTGCCAAGCGTCACGCGGACCGGGCTCCGGACGTTCTGCGTCGCGACTTCCTCGCGTCCTTGCACGCAGCCTTCGAACCAGCCGAGGTCGTGGCCCAGTTGACCGCCGCAGGGCTTCACGCAGCCGACGTACACGTCACGAGTGACCGGCACTTGCGCGTCGTTGGACGCAACGCGTAGCGTGTTGCGCCCGCGGGCATCGACAGGGGCGTGCGTTCGTGGGATGTTGCCGGGCATGGCGGAGGGCGGTGCGATGAGGCGCGCATGTTGATCGTCACCCTGACGGAGGGTGCAGGCGTCTCGCGCTTCGCGAAGCGGCTCGTCGACGCGCTCGGCGGGCTCGGGGTCGCTGGGGACGCCTCTCTGCGTGCCGTGGCGCGTTTTCGGGAGTGGGTGGGCCGGCGTCGAGGACAGGGCCAGTGGAGTCACATCCGGGTCGAAATCATCGTCGACTCGCAGCGCGGCCTGCTCGAGGTGCGCCACGTCGTGCCCGAGCACCACGCCGAGGTCGACCCCGGCGGGGCCTCGCTTGTCCTGTGCGCCGGGGTCCTGGCGTCGGAGACGGCGTATGCGGCGGCCGAGTCGGTGCTCGCGGACCGCACCGCCGAGGACCTCCTGTCCGAGCTGCGCGCGAGCAACGAGGAGCTCGAGCAGATTCGGGCCCACCTCGAGGAGACCGTCGTGGCCCGCACGACCGAACTCGAGGCCGCTCGCCGGCGCGCCGAGGAGGCCGCGCGCGCGAAGTCGATGTTCCTCGCCAACATGAGCCATGAAATCCGGACGCCAATGAACGGGATCATCGGCCTGTGCGAGCTCGCGCTGAGGACCGAACTGAGCCCGCGGCAAGAGGATTATCTTCGCAAGATCCACCTCGCCAGCAATTCGCTGCTGGCGATCATCAACGACTTGCTCGACCTCTCCAAGGTCGAAGGCGGCCACCTCACGCTCGAGCGCGTCCCGTTCGCGGTCAACGACGTCGTACGCCACGTCTCGAGCCTGCTCGGGCCCACAGCCGAGCGGAAGGGGCTCCGGTTCACGTCCCGGATCGGGGCCGAGGTGCCAGCCCTCCTCGTGGGCGACCCGTTGCGCATCGGTCAGATCATCACGAACCTCGTCAGCAACGCGGTGAAGTTCACCGACAGCGGCGAGGTCGAGGTCATGATCGGGGTCGGCGAGCAGCGCGAGGGGTTCGTCGAGCTGCAGTGCTCCGTGCGCGACACCGGCATCGGTATCGAGCCCAGCGTGGTCGACAGCCTCTTCAAGCCCTTCAGTCAGGCGGACTCGTCGACGACGCGCCGCTTCGGCGGGACAGGGCTCGGGCTCTCGATTTGTCTCAAGCTCGCTGAGCTCATGGGCGGGCGGATTCAGGTCCACAGCCAGCCCGGTCTCGGCAGCCGCTTCGTCGTCGCGGTCTGGGTCGACCTGCCGACCGAGGCCGAGCGGGAGGCTTTCGCCCACCACGGCACCTCCATCGCCGCGGCCTCTGTCCGGGTCCAGCGGCCCGACGGCAAGGATCTCGAGGGGCTCTCCGTCCTGCTCGTCGAGGACAACCCCATCAACCGCCAGATCGCCGAGGAGCTCCTCGGGCTCGCGGGTGCCCGCGTCACGGCTGCGCAGGACGGGGCTGACGCGCTGATGAAGCTGCAGGAGCCGGGCAAGCGCTTCGACGTCGTGCTGATGGACATTCAGATG
>SYAK01000408.1 GCA_005788935.1 Pseudomonadota bacterium | reverse complement strand
CGGCCGCGGCGGCCGGATCCCCAACGGGCTCGGGCGCCGGGGCCGACGGGAGGCCGCTGACGCGCGAGGCCCCGGCGATCTGCTCCTCGGTGAAGGTGTCAGGCTTCGGCAAGCTGTCGGCTGGCGGCCGGTGCAGGGTCTTGTCCTCGCCGCCGGTGATGTCGAGCCCCTCGGAGCCGCCGCCGAGATCAACCCGCAGCCAGCCAGCCCCCTCGGCGCCGTCGGCCCACACCTCGACGAAGACGTGGGCGTCGTTCATGACGTAGCGGGCGGGGATCCCGAGCCCGTGCGCGGTCACGACGAAGGCGTGCGAGCGGTGGCGGCAGATGCCGAGGCGCCCAAGCGCCATCTCGCGGTAGGTGGTCGCCCGCCCAGGCGGCGGCTCGCCCGGGACGAAGGCGCGAAACCATGCGACCAGCTTCAGGATCGCAGCGGCGTGACCGTCGCGCGGGCCGACCCCGATGCGACGGGCGACCTCGCGGGCCTCCTTCGCGAGCCCGGGCGGGAGCTTCGGAACGAGCCGCGCTGGAGGCTCGGCGCCACGCGAGCCCGCCTCGAGGGTGCGGTGAAACCAGGTCCGCGGAGCGGCAAGCGTCCAGCGGACATCGAGAGGACCCGCCATCGTCGTCTGGAGCAGCAGGTTGTCGGCCGCGTCGCGGAACAACAGGACGTCGCGCGCCGGGGTCGTCGCGATGGACAGGATACGGTCGCCAGGGGACACGGACGGCAGCGGGATGAAGCCGCCAGCCGTGGCGTCGATGCGGGCCGTGGCGGCAAAGGGCTCCTCGTCGAGACCTGCGGGCCGCGGATCGACCGGCACCGGGGTCAGGGCACCTGGCACGAGCAGGAGGTCGAGGTCCGGGGCGACGACATTCAGCGCGAGGCCGCGCTTCAGCGGAACGACCGACGGGTTGAACGGCTCGTGGTAGGCGAGATCTCCCTCGCGCCGGGTGTCACCGTCGAGGCGAACGCGGGCCGCTGGCGGAACGGGCGCGGCGGGCGCGATGGCGTCGACGGAGGGCGTTGGGGGCGGCTCCGGGCTGTCGAGGGGCTCTGGCGCGCCGTCGCTCTCGGGAGCCGACGCGGGTGCTGCGGGCGCCCGAGGGAGTGGCGAGATCGTCTTCGGGTCGGGTGGCAACGGACCCTCGGCCGCGACGTCCGCTGGCGTCTCGGCGGGGTCGGGACCTCGGCCACCATCGGGGCGCGTGCCAGCACCCTTGCGGCGCGGGTCGTAGGCCAGCGTCGCGGTGGCGGTCATGCCGGGCGCTGCGGCGCCTTCCCCCTCGACGCCGGGGTGGAGCGGACGGACGTGCAGGACACGGCCATCGGCCCAGCGGGTGTCATCACCCGGTCCCGACCACGCCGCGGTCCCCACGAGGCCGAGGGCAACGAGGGCCAGCGCGGCCAGGGCCGGCGACGTGAGGCGGCGCGTCATGGGCGGATCGTCGCGAAGTGCCAGCCACCCGTCAAGGCTGGGGTCCCGCGTCGCGCCGACGACCGCAGCGGATGGCCGACACGCGGGCCCCACCCGCGACAGGTTGTTGCACGCTTGAAACAGATTGATTCAACCTGGTGGCCATATGAAACATTCCGTTTCACGCATGGTCGCCCCTGGTAGCGCGGGCGTGTCGCGCGGATGCCTCGCGACCTGGCAGGCCGCGAGGACGTCGGGCTTCGGGGGGCTCCCCGGGGAGGTCACGCTGGGCGATCCCCGAAGATCCCCGACGCGACCGCCGCCTCCCAGGCCGCGAGGTCGTTGAGATCGCGGAGCACCTCGGGGAACGGCACCGGCACGGCGGTGAAGCCGCGGGCGCGACGGTAGGCCCGGAGTCCGTCGGGCGCGGAGCCGAGGGCGGCGAGCTCGGTCAGGTGAACGGCCGGGACAAGCAACGGGTGGCCGTTGCGGCCGTCGTGGCTCGGTGCGAGCGGGATCTGGGGGGACGGCTCGGAGGCGCGCCAGACGGAGAGCAGCGCGGTGAGCGTCCGCGGGGTCAACGGCTGGTCGATGGCGAGGACGAGCACGGCGTCGAGGTCGCCGCCGCCGTCGAGGAGCGCCTGCGCCCCGCACGCGAGGCTCGACTGACGACCCTCCTCCCAGCTGGGGTTGTGGACGGTCCGGGCGCGAGGGTGGGCGTAAGGGAAGGCCCCCGTCACGAGACATGCGTCGACGAGCGTGGCGAGGGAAGGAATCGATTCAAGCGCCGACATTTGCCATTCGAGCAATGTTCCGCCGCCCGGCAGGCGAAGCGACCCCTTCGGCGCTCCCATCCGGCTCGAGGCGCCCGCGGCCGTGACGAGGGCGCCGAGCCGCGTCGGCTCAGTCGTCGGCACGGCGGCGCCCGATGTAGTCGCCGAGGGCCTCGACCCCGAGCCCCATCGGGCCTCCGGCGCGGCCGTAGCGGTGGGCCTGCAGCTCGGCGAGGATCGACAGCGCGACGGCCTCTGGCGAGCGGCCACCGAGATCGAGGCCGACCGGCGCGTGGAAGCGGGGCAGCAGCTGCGCCATCGCGTCGGGCCCAAGGCGTTCGGCGAGGTCGCGGCCGAGCAGGATGGCCTTGCGGCGCGAGGCGACGACCCCAATGTAGCCCGCTTCTGTGGCCGCAGCAGCGGCGATGGCGTCCTTGTCACCATCGCGCGTGCCGATGACGACACACGCGCGCGCGTCGAGGCCGAGCGTCCCGAGGGCCGCTTCGGGGCGCGCGTGAATGCGGGTGCAGTTCGGAAAGTTGGCCTCGCTCGCCCACTCGGCGCGGTCGTCGATGACGGTGATGCGGAGATCGAGCCCCTCGGCCATCCGCGCGAGCGCCAGGTTGATGTGACCCGCGCCGCACAGGACGACCGCTGGGCTCGGGGCGTGGACCTCGATGAAGAGATCCGCGTTGCCGCCGCACATCATGCCGAGGCCGCCCGACTCCTTGTCGGTGAGCTTCGCCGAGAACATGCGGCTCCGCCCCTCGCGGATGGCGTCTGCACAGGCCGCGAGGGCCTCGAACTCGATGCGCCCGCCTCCGACCGTGCCAGCCACGAGGGCGCCTGACGCATCGACGACCATGCGGGCCCCGAGGCCGTTCGGGATGCTGCCGCTGACGCGCACGATCTGCGCCGTCGCGAAGGGATCGCCGGCCTCGAGGCGCTGACTTATCGCCGCGTGGACGGCGGTGTAGGTGTCGCTCATGCGCGGCCCTCGCGTGAAGCGGCCTCCCACCAGGCGACCGTCTCGCGGAGGCCCTCGATGAACGGGATCTCGGCCTGAAAGCCGAAGCCGTCCCGGGCGCGCTCGGTCGACAGGGCGCGGCGCGGCTGCCCGTTCGGTTGTTCGGTGTTCCAGGCGATCTCGCCGCGGAAGCCGACGATTTCGGCGAGCGTCGTGACGAGGTCGCGGATCGTGATCTCGCGCCCGGTCCCGAGGTTCACGGGGTCGGTCCCGTCGTAGCGCTGCGTCGCGAGCACGATCCCGCGGGCGGCGTCACGGACGTGCAGGAACTCGCGCGACGGCGACCCGTCACCCCAGACCTCGACAACGGCCTGCCCCGCGTCGCGGGCCTCGACCATCTTGCGGATGAGGGCCGGGATGACGTGCGAAGTGGTCGGGTCGAAGTCGTCGCGCGGACCGTAGAGGTTGACGGGCAGGAGATAGACGGCGTTGAGGCCGTACTCGGCCCGGTAGGCCTGCCCCATGACGAGCAGGGCCTTCTTGGCGATGCCGTAGGGCGCGTTCGTCTCCTCGGGGTAGCCGTTCCACAGGTCGTCCTCGCGGAACGGCACGGGCGTGAACTTCGGGTAGGCGCAGATCGTGCCCACGGTCACGATCTTCCGCACCCCGTAGATACGGGCGGCCTCGATGATCTCGACGCCCATCACGAGGTTCTCGTAGAAGAATTTCCCCGGATGTCGGCGGTTTGCGCCGATGCCGCCCACGACCGCCGCGAGGTGGATGACGACGTCGGGCCGTCGCTGCGCGACGTAGGCGTGGACGGCGTCGCGGTCGAGCAGCTCGAGCTCGCGGTGCGTCGGGCGAAGGAGGTCACGGGCGCCCGCGGCCTGCAGAGCCTCGGTGACGTGGTGGCCGAGGAAACCGTGCGCGCCGGTCACGAGGATGCGGGCGGAGGCGAGATCGACGGGCGGGGCGGTCATCGGGCGGTCTCCTGAGGTCTTCGGGTCAGGTCGAGCGTGCACGGAGCTCGGCGCGGGCCTCGACGAGGTCGGCGTCGACCATCAAGTCGACGAGCTGGCGGAAGGTCGTCGCCGGGGTCCAGCCGAGCGCCTCACGGGCGCGCGAGGCGTCGCCAAGCAGGAGGTCCACCTCGGTCGGGCGGAAGTAGGCCGGGTCGATCGCGACGAGGACCCGCCCGTCGGTGGCGCAGACGCCGCGCTCGTTCACACCTTCGCCCTGCCAGACGAGGGGCCGTCCGACACGCGCAAAGGCGAGCTCGGTGAACTCGCGGACGGTGTGGGTCTCGCCTGTCGCGACGACGTAGTCGCTCGGCGTGTCGACCTGCAGCATGCGCCACATGGCCTCGACGTATTCGGGCGCGTAGCCCCAGTCGCGGCGGGCGTCGAGGTTGCCGAGGTAGAGGGCCTGTTCGAGCCCGACCGCGATGCGCGCGGCCGCGCGGCTCACCTTGCGGGTCACGAAGGTCTTCCCGCGGCGGGGGCTCTCGTGGTT
>SYAK01000407.1 GCA_005788935.1 Pseudomonadota bacterium | reverse complement strand
CGCCCAACTTCCTCGTCCTCGACGAGCCGACGAACCACCTCGACCTCGACACGAAGCAGGTCCTCGTGAAGGCCCTCGGGGCCTTCGAAGGCACGATGCTGTTCGTGTCCCACGATCGCGACTTTCTCGGGGCGCTCTCGAACCGCGTCCTCGAGCTGTCGCCCGGTGAAGCCCGCGTCTTTGACGGCGGCTATCGCGAGTACGTCGTCGCGACTGGCCGCGAGGCGCCAGGCGTCAGCTGATCGTCTCGGCGCATCCGCGCCTTGCGCCCCGCGCGGGGAGCCCGTACCGTCAGGGACATGAGCCTCGCCGCATCGCGCCACCTGGCGCTCTTCGTCAACGTCGACACGCTCGCGGGGCGCTACGGCGCGGACCTGCGCGCTGCCGACGTGTCGCGCGAGGCGCGTCGCTTCGGCCCTGTCGAGGCGGCCTTCGCCTACGGTGACTGGGTGCGACAGCGCCGACTTCAGCAAGAGTTCGACGCGCTCGGATTCCGCCTCGTCGCGACCCCGCGCCACGGCGTCGAGACCCGCCTCACCTGGGACGAGGACACCGATCACCAGGACGTCTTCGTCGAGCAGGCGCTCCGCATCAGCCTCGACGCGCTCGAGTACGCGCTGACCCACCCGCGCATCGACGGCGTGGTCATCGCAGGTACCTCGCCGCTCTACGGACTCCTCGCGCGGCGGCTGCGTGCGCAGGGCCTCGCGGTCTTCGGCATTGGCCCCGACACGGCGGCCTGCGCGGCCTGGGCGGCGTCCACCACGCGCTACACCTACGCGCCCGTGATGCTCGGGCATCGCGTCGCGGCGGCCACCTTCGAGGAAGGGCACGATCGCCTCGCGCGCCTCATCGCCCGCTTGCCCGCGGGGACCTTCGCTCCCGATGCCCTCGAGCCCGCCCATGCGGCGCTCGTCGGCGCCGATCCGACCTTCGATCCGCGCAATTACGGCTGTGCCGATTTCGGGGCCTGGTTCTCCAACTACGCGCATCTCTTCCGGAGCCGGGCCGCCACGCGGCGCACCGAGTTCGGCGCGCCAGAGCCCATGAGCCACGTCGGCGAGGCGCGCCAGCCCGTCGAGTCCGTCGCGCGGGCCGTGCTGATGCGGGCGCTCGTCGACGCCAGCTGGCGCGGATTTCCGATGTCGATCGCGCGCTTCCGGGACGTCGTGCAGGCGACCGCCCCGGATTTCGACGAGCGGACGCTCGGCTTCGACAGCTTCCTCGCCTGCCTCGAGGCCTTCCCGGACCTCGTCAGCATCGATCGGGGCGGGTGGGAGATCTACCCGAACGACGGCGTCATCGCGGCCAACCCGAAGCGGCCTGGCGCCCCTCCCGAGACCGTCGTCGCGAGCCGCCCCGAGCGTCGCCGCGCCCGCCGCCATGGCGAGTCGGGTCCAGCGCCACGACCTGCTGTCAGCGCCGCGCCACTCGACCCGCAGCAGGGCCCTGCCGCGTCCTCCCCGCTCGCCCTCCCAGCCCCCTTGATGACGCCCGTGACGTCCCCGGGCGGGCTGCCGCGGCCCGTCCCGGCGATGCCGTCATGACGGAGGACGGGCGCGACTCCGGGGCCGTCCCCGTCCTGTGCCGGCGCGCGGTGCTCGCGGCCGAGCTCGGGCTCGACAGCGCCCTCCTGCGGCACCTGGATCGCGCCCGCCTCATCCCGGTCGCGGCGGTCGATCGGGCGGGGATGCCGCTCCTCGACCCCGACGCCGTCGCGCGTCTTCGACGGCTCGCCGAGCTCGTCCGCGCGGGCTACGCGCTGCCGGACATCGCGCACGTCCTCGGGCGGGGGACCGTCACACGGGGGGGGCGCCCAGCGCGCCTGCTCCTGCCGACAGAGCTCGGGATCGCCGGGGCGGCGGCCGGGACGCCCGCGGTGCGCCCCGCCGCCCCCCGCGCCGCCGGGGCGCCGCTCGTCCACGAGGCGCGGCCGCAGGCGCTCGCGGCGGTGCAGGCGCTCGTGGCGCTCAGCCTGCCAGACCTCGCGGCCGAGGTGGCGGTCGCACGCCCGACGGCCGACCTCGTCGCGCGCCTCCTCGCCGTGTCGCAGGCCCACATCGCCGCGGCCCGCGCGCTGCGTCAGGCGGCCTCGCGGCTCATGCGGGCCAGCCCGCGCCGGGGGCTGTTGCGTCGCAGAAACTGAGTTCGTCCAAGTCCATCCGGAGCAACCGTCATGACCGACACCCTCGCACTTCGGCCAGATCCGCGCTTCGCGGCGCCCTTGGGGCCTGTCTGCCTCATCATCCTCGACGGCGTCGGGCTCGGGCCGCGGGATGAAGGGAATGCGTGGCATCTGGCACGCACGCCCGTGCTTGATGCGCTGATGGACGGGCCGGTCACGGGGGCGCTGCGGGCCCACGGCAAGGCGGTCGGCATGCCGTCGGACGCCGACAGGGGCACCAGTGAGGTCGGCCACAACGCGCTCGGCGCTGGCCGCGTGATGGAGCAGGGGGCGAGCCTCGTGCAGGTGGCGCTCGCGTCGGGCGACGCCTTCCACGGCGAGGCGTGGCGGGCGCTGATGGCCTCGCCGACCGGCACGCTGCACCTCGTCGGCCTCTGGAGCGACGGCAACGTCCACAGCCACATCGACCACGCCTACCGCCTCATCGAGCGCGCCCTCGCGGACGGCATGCGGCGCGTCCGCCTGCACCTGCTGCTCGATGGGCGTGACGTCGGCGAGACCTCCGCACTTGACTACGTGGGTCCGCTCGAGGCCCGCATCACCGCCTGGCGAGCCGACGGCCACGATGTGTCGGTGGCGAGCGGTGGCGGGCGGATGGGCGTCACGATGGACCGCTACGACGCCGACTGGCGCATCGTCGAGCGGGGCTGGCGCGCGCACGTGCAGGGCGAGGGGCGGCGCTTCTCGAGCGCGTCCGAGGCCATCCTCGCGGCCCGGTCCGAGCAGCCGGGGATCAGCGACCAGGACCTGCCAGCCTTCATCGTGGCCGACCCAGCCGACCGGAGCGCCCCCGCGGGCCCGATGCGGGACGGCGACGCGGTCGTGCTGTTCAACTTCCGCGGCGATCGCGCGATCCAGCTGACGCGCGCCTTCGAGACGCCGTTTGATGCGCCTTTCACGCACTTTGATCGCGTGGTTGTGCCCGCGGTCCTGTTCGCTGGCATGACGCAGTACGACGGGGATCTGGGGCTGCCGCGGCGGTTCCTCGTCTCGCCCCCGCGCTTTTCAGGCACCCTCGGCGAGCGGCTCGCGCAGGCCGGGCTGCGGCAGCTCGCGGTCAGCGAGACGCAGAAATTCGGACATGTGACCTACTTCTTCAACGGCAACCGCCCCGAGGCCTTCGCGCCCGCGCTCGAGCGCTACATCGAGATCCCGAGCGACCGCGTCGACTTCGCCACGCGCCCGTGGATGAAGGCGGCCGAGGTCGTGGACGCGACCCTCGAGGCCCTCGACGCCTTCGCGCCCGCCTTCGTGCGGGTCAACCTCGCCAACGGCGACATGGTCGGCCACACCGGGCGGTTGCTGCCGTCGATCATCGCGATGGAGGCGGTCGATCTTGCGCTCGGGCGGCTCCTCGCAGGGGTCGCGAAGCGCGGGGGGATCGCGGTCGTGCTGGCCGATCACGGCAATTGCGAAGAAATGTACGAGCGGGACCCCAAGACTGGCGCCTTTCGCCGCGGCCCTGATGGCACGCCGCGCCCGCGTACGAGCCACACGACGAACCCGGTGCCGCTCGCCATCGTCGGGCCAGGCGCGGGCGAGGCCTGGCGGATCGACGCGACGGTCGCGCAGCCAGGCCTCGCGAACATCGCGGCGACCTGCCTCAACCTGCTCGGCTTTGCAGCACCCGCCGATTTCGAGCCCTCGGTCATCGCGCCCAGCAGCTGACCACGGCCCTCAGCGCAGCGCAGCCGCCCGTCTCAGGCGGTCCGCGAGGCCGTCTGCGAGGCGCCCGCGCGGCGGTGACGGGATGAGGATGACGTCGGGTGCGTCAGCGTCGGCCTCGCGCAGAACGCGGTAGAGGCTGCGGGCCCAGGCGTCGGCGTCGTCTCCGAGGGAGGCGCGTGCGAGGACCGTGACCCGGGCGCCCGCCTCGCGCAGGGCGGCCGCGCGGGCGGGCAGGGCCTCGGCGGACAGGACCTCGAGGCGGGCGCGCGGGGCGTAGTGGCTCGCGACCATGCCGGGAGCGCGGACAGCGCCGCTGTCGGCCGTCGTGACCTCGCGCACAGGGCGCCCGAGGGCCGCCTCGAGCTCGGCTCGCGGGACCCCGCCATGGCGCAGGACCTCGGGCGGCTCGCGGGTCAGGTCGACGATGGTCGACTCGATCCCGACCGTGCAGGGTCCTCCGTCGACGACGCCCGCGATGGACGGGCCGAGATCGGCAGCGACGTGGGCGGCGGTGGTCGGGCTGATGTGCCCGTAGCGGTTGGCGCTCGGGGCTGCGAGGGGCGAGCCGAAGGCCGCGAGGACGGCGCGCGCGACGGGGTGCGCCGGGACCCGCAGGCCGACGGTGTCGAGCCCGCCAGTGACGGCGTCGTGGGCGAGGGGACCGCGCGGCAGGACGAGGGTGAGCGGCCCGGGCCAGAAGGCGTCCGCGAGGGCGGCGACATCCGGCCGCCCGGTGACACCTGGAGCGACCCAGCCCTCGGCCATCGCGAGGTCCGCGACGTGGACGATGAGGGGGTGGT
>SYAK01000406.1 GCA_005788935.1 Pseudomonadota bacterium | reverse complement strand
CCGTCACGAGCGTCTCCTGCACGTCGGGCGCCGCGTTTTCGTACCAGTGGACGCGGACCTTGTACTTGCCCGCGCCGACGATGTGGCCCCAGCGCGGGTGCGTGGTCACGAAGGCGTACTCGGGGCCGCCATTGTAGCGGTCGTCGGTCCGGAAGGCGCCGCCGTCGGAGGACCCGCAGTTCCAGCACAGCGTGTCGCCCGACGGCGTCTCGAGGTAGAGGTCGAGGTCGGTGCCTGGCGTGTCCCAGGTCATCGTGACGAGGAGGTCGGCGGGCGGCTCGGTGTTCTCGAGCGTCAGCCGCTTGACCGCGGAGTTCAGGTGCCATGCAGTCTCGAGCGCGGCGGGCTCGGCGAGCATCACGTGGAGCGGGTAGCGCCCCGCGAAGGCGGGCGAGGCGAGCTCGGTGAAGCCCGACTCCCCCGAGCGGTCGAGCGGGAAGACGAGGCCGCGCGACCACAGCTGCCCGCGCGTCGTCTCGGGGTCGAGCGTCGTGAAGCTGCCCTGGACGTTGACGACGCGGTCGTCGATGGTCTCGCCATCTCTCGGGATCGACAGCAAGATCGCGTCGCTGCGACGGAAGCGGTCATCCGCCTCCTTCAGCAGCGCCTGAAAGTTTGCCTCGCTGCCGAGGCCGGGCGTCGTGAAGACGCGGAAGCTCGCGGGCTCGGCAGGCGTGCTGCTGACAAGGACGGTGCCTGGCGCAAGGTGGGGGCCCGTCTGGTAGACCCCGGTGCCTGCGAGCACCTCGACCTCGCTCGGGCCGCCGCCCGCAGGCACGGGGCGCCGCTCGGTCGGGAGCCACACCAGCGACTCGGGGTAGTTGGGGTCGTAGGCGACGACGGCCTTCTCGTTGTAGGCCATCACGAGAATGGCGTGGTGGAAGACGGTGTCGGGCCCGACACCCTGCGGATCGCGTCGGCGCTGGTTGATGACGAGGATCTGCGGCTCCTTGAAGGCGGCGAGGTTCACCTTCAGGCGCGTGAGGGCCGACGCCGAGTCGAGGATCGCGAGCCCTGTCGCCGACACGTCGGGGTGGAGGAAGACCGGCTTGCCCGCCGAGCTGTCGAGGTACCACAGCGCCTGCATCGCGCGCTGGGCCCGCATCGCGAGGAGATGGGCGACCTCGGCGTCATGACGGCCCGCAAGGGGACGCGTGGCGCGCTCGGGCTGGCGCAGGTACCTTCGCGGCGAAGGCCGTCATGCCGAGGCAGTTGCCGCCGAGCGTGAAGGCGGGCCCACCCTCGTTGCCGATGCCCCAGCCGTCGCGGGCGGCGTCAAAGCCGGTCGAGGCGAACTCGGGGGGCCCCTCGGCCGTCATCGTCCCGAGGGTGTGTGGCGAGAAGGTGCGCGCCCAGACGTCGATGCGGCCAGCCGCGAGGTCGACGTGGGCGACAGGTGACGGCTGCGCGCTGCCATCTGCCGCGAAGTGGAGGACGACCGGGAGGGTGCCGGGTGGCAGCGAGGTTGGATCCCAGGTGAAGCTCAGCTCGAGCGGCGCGTCGAGGGCGCCCTCGTCATCGACGGTCACGTCGACCGTGTCTCCGAGCGGGCGGAAGCCGTCTGGCAGCGCTGGCGTCGGGATGACGGCGGCGGTCACGCGGACCGGGCGGCGCAGGCTCTCGGGCGAGGCGCGCACGATAACAGGCCCCAGATCAAGCGCGCCGCAGGCGGCCAGGACGCCGGGCTCGGCCGAGGGCGTCGCGCACGCCGGGTGGTCCCACGCGGTCCGAGGGGCTCCGTCTGGCGAGCCCGGTACGGTCATGGTGTCGCCAAAGCAGCCCATGGCGAGGAACGTGCAAGGGAGCACAAACGTGAGGCAATGCATCGGGTGTGTCCTCGAGGCTGCTGGTTGAAATCAAGTGCCCGAGGAGAACCCTCCTTGCGGATGAGCGTCAAGCTCGACCCGTCGAGCCCACCGAGCACGCCGGGCACATCGGGGGCCGCCCGAGGCATGACCCACCCATCACCGTGTCGATTCGGCTGCCTCGGAGGTGCCTGTCGGGCTCGCGCCGAGCTGGGCAAGCACCTCGAGGCCATGGGGCTCGCGCGGTCTCGACGCGATGTGCCAGCCATGCAGGGCGACCGCCCGCCTCACGATGTTGAGCCCGAGGTCCTGGCCCGCCGGTTTTCGTTCAGCGGCCTCCGCGCCGCAGCCACCGCGCGTCGGTCCGTGGCCCTGTTTCAGGCGGGTGTCTGCGTCGGTGGGCCCGACGCCTGCATCAGAGCCCCGCTGGGGGAGGTCGCCGCCCGCAGGCGACACGCACCCTCGAAAAGAAGTGGTGTGCGGCCGCCGCGCGCGCTGGGGCTCCCCGGTGGCATGAGGGAGGGTGAGGGGCCCACGACGGGCTCGAGCGTGGACCCTCGAAAAAAAAGGTGTGGCCGCCGCGCGCGCTGGGGCTCCTCGGCGGCATGAGGGAGGGTGAGGGGCCCACGACGGGCTCGAACGAGAGCGGGAGACCTGGGAGGGTGCGATGCGGGTGGTGGCGATGCGGGTGCTGCGGTGGTGGTCTTTGGCAGCCGATTGGGGGCACCGGTCGATGGGGCGAATCTGGGCTCTCAAGGCTTTGTAATCCGCGGCACGACGGTCAACCTGGTCAGCTGCGAATCGGTGATCGGTGTGGGCGATGTCAACGGAGACGGCCTGGCCGATCTGGGCTTGGGCGTGTGGGGCTCGGAACAGTGGGGCAGCCTGATTGCCAGCGAGAGCTATGTGGTGTTCGGCCAGACCGGGACGACAGACGTGAACCTGGGCAGCCTGGGCACCCAGGGCCTCGTCATCCGGGCACGCACGGACGCCTGGCGCTTTGCCAGCAACATGCGCATCGCTCCGGCCGGTGACATCAATGGCGATGG
>SYAK01000405.1 GCA_005788935.1 Pseudomonadota bacterium | reverse complement strand
GTGTCGACGGCCACCTGTGCCACGTAGGTCGCCCAGCCGTAGCAGGCGTAGGCCGAGCCGCGGTAGGCCTTGTCGTCCCACACGATGCCAGGCGGCGGGGTGTACTCGGCGCTCTCCTTGAGCGGCCCGTGGGCCGCGATGAAGGCCTGCGCGGCCGCCGTGAAGGCCTCCGCGTCGTAGTCGCCGTCGGGGAGCAGCCCCGCCGCGACGAGGCGGGCGCGAATGGCGAGCGACGCCCGCTCGACGAGGCGCCCGACGACCATCACGGTGCGCGAGGCGACGGTGGGCCCGGAGTTCGGGACGCGCCCGGTGTCGGGCTGCGCGACGATGATGCGCTCGGCGGGCAGGTTCAGCGCGGTGGCGGCGATCTGGGTGAAGATCGTGTTCGTGCCCTGGCCGATCTCGGTGGAGGCCGCGAGGACCTCGATCCGCCCGTCGGGCAGCGCCTCGACCGCCGCGACGCTCGCGAGGTAGACCTCGCCCGAGCCGGTGAAGCCCGAGCCGTGGAAGAAGGTCGCGAGCCCCAGGCCGCGGCGGATGGTGGCGGACGGGTTGGCGTTCTCGCGCGCGAAGCGGCCGCGGGCGGCCTCCCAGTCCGACGCGCCGAGCGCCGTGTCGACCATCGCCTGCAGGTCGATCGGCTCCTCGATGGTCTGCGAGGTCGCGGTCAGGTCCCCGACGTTCAGCAGATTTTTTCGTCGGAGTTCGACGCGATCCATGCCGAGCGTCTTCGCGATGCGGTCCATGTGCCGCTCGACCGCAAAGATGCTCTGCGGCGCGCCGAAGCCGCGGAAGGCCCCGTGGGGCGGGTGGTTCGTCGCGAGGGCACGCGAGCGGACGCGGACGTTCGGGCAGCGGTAGGGGCCCGCGGCGTGGATGGTGCCGCGTGACAGGACGACCGCAGAGAGCGTCGCGTACGCGCCCCCGTCGAGGTCGAAGGCGATGTCCATCGCGACGAGCTCGCCGTCGCGCGTGACCGCGGTGCGGTGGTGCGTCCGCGACGGGTGGCGCTTCGTCGTCGCGAGCATGTCCTCGGTGCGGTCGTAGACGATCTTGACGGGCGCGCCGCCCGCCTTCCACGACAGCAGCGCGGCGTGTCCAGCGATGATGGAGGGGTACTCCTCCTTGCCGCCGAAGCCGCCGCCCGTCACCGACTGGATGATGCGCACCTTGCCGGGCCCGAAGCCGAAGAGCGGCATCAACGCCTTTTGTACGTAATACGGGCACTGGATGGAGCCCCAGACCGTGACGCCGCCGTCGGGGGTCGCGGTCGCGACGACGCCCTGCGGCTCGATGTAGAGCTGCTCCTGGGCGCCTGTCGTGTAGGTCCCCTCGACGATGACGACGTCGGGGCGCGCGAAGGCGGCGTCGACGTCGCCCTTGTCGATGCCGATGCGCTTGAAGCAGTTGTCGTCCTTGTAGAGCTTCGTCGCGGCGGCGGCCGCGGTGTCGAGGTCGAGGACGGGCGGCAGCGGCTCGCAGCGGATCGTCACGTGGTTGACCGCGGCGCGCAGGCGGTAGACGTCGGCGCAGGCGATCAGCGCGACGGGCTCGTCGGGGTGCAGGATGCGGTCCGCTGCGAGGAAGGGCTGGTCGTCCTCGATGAGCGTCACGACGTTCTTCTGCGGCACGTCGGCGGCCGTCACGACCGTGAACCCCGTCCAGTCGAAGGCTGGGTCGAGGTCGACGCCGAGCAGCCGGGCGTGCGGCGTCGTGCTGCGAATGGTCGCCCCGTGCAGCATCCCCTCGAAATGAAGGTCGTCCACGTAGCGGGCGGCGCCCGTGACCTTGTCGCGACCCTCGGCGCGCGGAGGCGAGTGCCCGACGCGGACGGCGGAGTCTTCGGAGCCAGCGGGAGCGGAGGAGGCCTGGGCGCGCTCGGTCAAGGGGCTTGCCTCGTGTCGGATGGAGCAGATCGGAGGGCGGCTGACGATCGCGCGCACGGGGGAGCTTCGCGCATGCGGACCGGCATGTTCCGAGGTAAGCTGAAGTCCGGGGCGTGTCAATGCGCCCGACAGGTCCGCACCCGACCTGCACGGAGACCCCGCGATGAACCTCGCCGCACCAAACCTCGTCCTCGTCCCGCTCGATCTGTCGGCCCCGAGCCTCGTCGCGGTCACGACAGCCCTCAGCGTGGCTCCTCCCGAGCGGGTCCACCTCGTCCACGTCCTGCCCGTGGCCGGCCCGCTCGCGTGGGCGGTCACGACCGGCAGCCACGCCGACCCGCGCGTGGCCTCGTCCGAGGCGCGCGTCCGGCAGGCGCTGACGGGGCATGGGCTCGACAGCGGGCGCTTCGCGGTCCACGTGCGCGTCGGGGCGCCCGGACCCGAGATCTGCGAGCTTTCCGACCAGCTCGGCGCCGACCTCATCATCATCGGCGCGCACGGCCTCGGTCGCGCGCACCGGGCGGGCGAGGGCGCCTTGACGCGCCTCCTCTTCGGCTCGGTCGCCTCCGACGTGGTGCAGACCGCAACCCGCCCGGTGCTGGTCATGCGCGAAGCGTGACGTCGCGGGGTGACAGGGTTCGGCGTCTTCAGTTACGCTTTGGCCCATGAGGGAACTGGCGGGGCGGCCGCAGGAGAAGTCGGGGTGCGCACGGGTCGGGTCAAGCGCTCGGAGCGCGTTCGCCATGCTCTGGGTGGCCTTGCTTGGCGCCTGCGCGGGGCCCCCGGACGCCTCGCGCTTCCTTGTCAGGCCCGACCCTGACGCGGTCGCGGGCGACCTGTCGCTGGCAGATCACGCGTCAGACGGCAGCCCGCCGACTGAGAACGGCGACGTCCCGGATGGGCCTCCGGGGGACATGGCCCCCGCGGATTCGGAGGCTTCCCCCGACGATGGGCCCGAAGACGGCGCTCTGGGCGACGCAGCACCCGAGGTCACGGTAGGGCCCGACACTGCCACGCCGCCATGCCGGGGCGCGCTCTGCCCGTGCGAGACGGCCTCGGACTGCGACGCCGCGGTCTGTGCGCCGACGCTCGACGGCGACTCGGTCTGCGCCCCGCCGTGCGCTCCGGAATGTCCCGAGGGGTGGGCGTGTGCCGGGGCCGAGGAGGGGCTCTCCCGCTGCGCCCCGCTCGCCCTGAACCTCTGCCGCCCCTGCACCTCGGACGCGGCCTGCGGCGACCTCGGCGACGATTTGCCGCCGCTCGCTGGGGCCCGCTGCGTGCGCTACGGACGTGCGCTCGGGAGCTTCTGCGGGCTCGCCTGCGAGGCGGACGACAGCTGCCCCGAGGGGTATGCCTGCCGTGAGGTCCAGACCGCCACGGGCGAGGCGGGCGCGGTGGTTCGCCAGTGCGTCCTGCTCGGGCCAGCGCCCTCGGGTGGCGCCCTCGCGGACGCGCCGCTGCTCGGCTGCCCTTGCAGCGGTCGCGCCATCGACGCGGGTGACGTCACGGCCTGCCGCGTCGCCAGCTGCTCGGGCGAGCGGCGCTGCGAGCCCGACGGGACGCTCTCTGCCTGCCTCGAAGGTGGCGGGGATGGGAGCGCCTGCCCGCCACCGCCTGTCGTGACGGTCGACTTCGACCCGCGCGGCGGCTCGGCACCCACGCCGGCCGCCTCGGTCATCCGCGCGGTCGACGACCTCTACGGGCCGCTGCCAACGAGCGCCCTCAAGGGTCACGATCTCGCGGGCTGGTGGACCGCCATCGACGGTGGGGTGCGGGTGACGCCGCTGACCTTGGTGACGCGGACCTCGGACCACACGCTCTTTGCGCGCTGGACGCCCGCCCGCTACACGGTCGCCTTCGAGACCGAGGGCGGCAGCGCCTGCCCGACCCTGACGGTCACCTGGGGTGAGACCTACGGCGAGGCCGGCCCGCTGTGTGCGCCGACCCGGACCGGCCACCGCTTCGATGGGTGGTACCTCGGCGTCGGAGGGACTGGCGACGTCGTGACGGCCGCAACAATCGTTGCAACTGCAAATGAACATGGGCTGCACGCGCGCTGGACCCCGGAGACGTATCGGGTGACGTATGTCAGCGCTGGCGGCAGCGGTTGCGCGAGCTTCGTCGCGACCTTCGGCGAGACCTACGGCGCAGGCGTCGGCGGAGCGCTCTGCACCCCGACGCGGCGCGGCTACCGCTTCGCGGGCTGGTGGTCGGCGGCGGGCGCGGACGGCTTGGCGGTGACGGCCGGGACCTCGGTCACGACCGCGGGCGACCACGCGCTGCACGCCCGCTGGGAGGCGCGGACCTTCACCGTCACCTTCGAGAGCCACGGCGGCGGGGGCTGCACCGACCTGCTGGTGACCTTTGACGCGACCTACGGGGCAGGCGGCCCGCTGTGCACGCCGACGCGCACGGGCTACGCCTTTGACGGCTGGTTCGACGCCGACGGGTCGGACGGGGTCGCGGTCAGGGACGACACGACGGTCGCCCTCACGACCAACCACACGCTGTTCGCGCGGTGGCGCGCCAATACGTATCTTGTGACGTACGACAACGCCGAGGGTGCGGGATGTGACACGCTCCTGGTGATCTTTGACGCACCATATGGCGCAAACGCGGCCGAGGGGGACCTGTGCGTCCCCGTCCGCCGCGGCTTTACCTTCCTCGGATGGACCCTCGCCTCGGGCGCGGCCGTCGCGTGGGACACGGTCGTCACGACGGCCGCGGATCACGGGCTCGCTGCGGTCTGGGCGCTCGACGTCTACACCGTGAGCTTCGACGCGCTCGGCGGCAGCGCGTGCCCGGCCCGCAGGCTGTCGCTTGGCGAGGTCTACGCCGAGGTCGAGCCGCTCTGCAGGCCGACGCGCACGGGCTACAGCTTCGCGGGCTGGTGGACCGCGTCAGACGGAGCTGGCAGCCGCGTCACGGACGCGACCGAGGTCAGCCGCGACAGCGACCACACGCTCTTCGCGGCCTGGACGGCCAACACGTACACCGTCACGTACGACAACGAGGGCGGCAGCGGCTGCACCGCCAAGACCATCACCTTCGGGCAGGCCTACAGCCTCGGCGGGCCGCTCTGCACACCCCGCCGCGAGGGCCTCTTCTTCGGTGGCTGGTATCGCGGCGATGACGGGACTGGCGCGCAGGTCACCGACGCCGCCATCGTGACGGACGCCGCGCATCACGTGCTCTTCGCCCGGTGGCGCACGAGCCTCCTCGGGCCCCCCATGGTCAGCATCGCGCCAGGGACCTTCACGATGGGGGCTCCAGGCGGCGAGATCGCCCGGAACGCCGACGAAGGGCAGGTGTCGGTCACCCTCACGCGGACCTTCCTGATGGCCGAGACCGAGGTCACGCAAGGTCAGTGGAAGGCGCTGAGCGGCGGCACCAACCCCGCAAGTTTCCGGGGATTCGGCGAGAACTGCCCGATGGAGGACATCTCGTGGTGGAGTGCGCTCGGGTACGCCAACGCGTTGAGCCTCGCCGAGGGCTTCGCGCCCTGCTACGCGCTCCCAGCGAGCGGCTGCACAGGCTCCTGGCAAGCAGGCTCGCTGTCCTGCGGCGACGCCATGCCGACGGTGAACGCCGACAACGTCTATGCCTGTGCG
>SYAK01000404.1 GCA_005788935.1 Pseudomonadota bacterium | reverse complement strand
GCTCGAGCTCGCCGAGCACGGCCTCGCCCGCGACCTCGGCGCGGCCGGGCAGCGCGTCGGTCAGGACCGCGACCCGGCCCGCGGCCCGCTCGACCCGATGCGTGGCACCGAACCACTCCGGCCAGCGGGCCTCGTCATCGCGCAGGGTGCGGAGCGCCTCCGGAGCAGCGCTCGCGGCCACCTGGTCGGCCCGCGGTGTCACTCGCTGCCAGGCGAGCGTGCGACCCGACAGGGTCAACGGAGGCTCGGCGGTCGGCGTGCGCGCGAGCCCGCCGTCGAGGGCCCGGACGAGCTCGGGCAGCCAGTCGCGCACGCGCCGGAGGGTCGCGAGGTGGTGGCCGTCTGTGACGTCGCGCGCGATCCAGGGCCCCTCACCGCGTCGCGTGACCCAGGTCCGACCGTCCGAGACCGCCTCGAAGCGGTCCCAGCGATCCTCCTCGCGCGCGTCGCCCACCGCGGGCTTTTCGGTGACCTGCCAACGGCGTGTCTCGCGGATGCGCATGGCCCCGTCGGCGCGGACGCGGGCGAAGCGCGTCACCTCGAGGCGCCAGCGTTGCCCCTCACCGTCCTCGACGGTGACGTGTCCCTCGACCTCGAGGCTGCCCTCGGGCCAGGCGGCCGCCGCGGTGACCGCCCGGTCCGGAAGCGCCTTCGCGAGGGCCTCCTCGAGCGCCCGCTGCCCGTCGGTGCCCGACCCGTCGCAGGCAAGCAGCGACGCGGCCGCGAGCGACAGGACGCGAGGGAGGCGCGCCATGGCTCAGGTCGCCGCCCGCGTCAGCACCATCCCCTCGGCGAGTGGGAAACCACGCGCGAAGCTCTGGGCGTCGAGCGGCTTGCGCCCCTCGGCCTGCAGCGTGCCGAGGGTCAGGACCGACCCCGCGCCGCAGGCGACGCGGATGCCCTCGGGGCCAATCGCGAGGATGGTCCCCGGGGTGACGTCGTGGCGCCAACCGTCGGCCTCCCGGGCGGGCGGCTGAATGCGGACGAGGCGGCCGTCGACGAAGGCGCGAGCGCCTGGCCACGGGTCGTGCGCCCGGATGTGGCGCGCGAGGGCCGCCGCGGGCTCGTGGAAGTCGAGATCGGCGAGGCGCTTGTCGAGCTTTCGGGCATAGGTAGCACCCGCATCTGGTTGCGGTGTCGGGACCGCCGTGCCAGCCTCGATCGCGTCGAGGGTCGTGACGATGAGGTCGGCGCCGAGGCCAGCGAGGCGGTCGTGCAGGACCGGGGTCGTGTCGTCAGGCCCGATGGGGGTCGCGGCGCGCGCGAGGACCGGACCGGTGTCGAGCCCGCGGTCCATCTGCATGATGCAGACGCCGGTCTCGGCATCCCCCGCGTCGATGGCGGCCGAGATGGGGCTCGCGCCGCGGTGGCGCGGGAGCAGGCTCGCGTGGATGTTGACGCAGCCAAGCCGCGGAATGGCGAGCGCCTTCTCGCCGAGGATGTGGCCAAAGGCCGCGACGACGGCGATGTCGGCCTCGAAGGCCGCGAAACGCGTCCGGAATGCCTCATCGCGGCAATGCTCGGGCTGGAACAGCGGGACGCCGTTCTGGCGGGCCCACGCCGCGACAGGCGGCGGCTGCAGCGTCTGGCCGCGGCCGCTCGGGCGGTCGGGCTGGCTGACGACCCCGACGACGCGGTGATGGCTCCGCGCGATGGCCTCGAGCGCCGTGAGGGCGAAGTGGGGGGTGCCCATGAAGACGACCGAGAGCGACATGCGGGGCTCGCTGGCGAGGGGTACGGGGGGCTGGCGGCCCCTCAGGGCGCGTCGTCGATCGCGGGGACGCGGCCCTCCGCGAGGCCCTTGCCGTGGATCGCGAGGATGCGGTCGACGTTGTCGTCGTAAAGTTCGTCCTCGCGCCGACGGAGGTAGCCCTTCACGACGAGCTTCTTCTGCACGGGCGTCAGTCGGTCGACTAAGGTCACGCCGTCGAGGTGGTCTATCTCGTGCTGGATGCAGATCGCGAAGAGGTCGTCCGCTTCAAAGTCGAGGAGGTTGCCGTCCACGTCGTAGGCCTTGACGTGGAGCTGCTTGCGTCGCCGAATTTCTGCCGTAAGACCCGGAAACGACAGGCATCCCTCTTCGTAGGTCGTCTTGCCGAAGCCCTCGACGATGACCGGGTTGATGAGGTGCAGGAAGCCGCGCCCACCCTGATCCTTCGGCACGTCGATCGTGATGACGCGGATGTTGCGGGCAACCTGCGGGGCCGCGAGCCCAATGCCGTGCGAGACGTACATCGTCTCGCGCATGTCCTCGACGAAGGTCACGAGGCGCTGGTCGATCTCGGTGACGTCGGTCGAGCGCGTCGTCAGGATGGTGTCGGGGTAGATGACGAGGGGCAGGCGGGCCATCGGTTCCTCTCGCGGCAGGTCTGGGAGATGGTTGCGCGCGCGCGGCGCGTGTTCAAGGACAAGGTCACGGCGTCGGGCGGAATCAGCCGTGCCCGCGCGGCGCGCTGCCGCTGGAGGGCCCGGGGGCGAGGCCCTGGGCCGCAGCGGCGAGGGCGCGCTGATAACGTCCGCGGAGCTCGTCGTCACCCAGGACGAGGAGCGCGTCGGCGAGCCCGCGCCCGACCTCGTCGAGGGCCTCGAGCTCGAGCGGGGTCAGGCGGTGCGGCCAGCCGCGGGCGGAGAAGCGGCGGACGAGGCGCTCGTGGCCTTCGCGGATGACCCACGTCGAGGCCTCGGGCTCGACCTCGAGCAGCGTGAAGTAGTCTGCGAGGCGCACCTGCCCGAGCTTCGCGGCGAGCTCGGGGTGGAGGTCGAGGCGGTCCATGCCGGCCTCGACCGGACGCGGGGCCGGGTCGACAGCAGGGATCGACGCTGGCTGCGCGACGTAGGGCGCGACGAGGACCGGGTCGATCACGGCTTCTGATGCGGATGGTAATGACAACGTGGATGGCGGGGCCTCTGCCGAGGCCTTGCCTCGTCGGCGCGGCCGGACGGGCTGGACAGAGGCTGCTCCATCCGCCGCCCCGGTGATACGGTCCAGAGCCTGCGGCCCGGCCTCGACGGTGACGACGCGCGAGGCGGGCGGCAGCGGGTCAAGCCAACCCGCGGCCTCGACGCCGCGCGGACCCTCGGGGATCGCGACGACATCGGGCACCATCGCGGTGGCGAAGGTTCGGGCCCCCTCGCGCCCCGACGCCGCGAGCACGCCGTGGCCCGCGGCCGAGAGCAGGTCGCTCAACGACCGCAGCTCGGAGTCCGGAAAGCCGATGACGAGGACGTTCACGGCGCGGACCCTACGGAGGCCGGACCGAAAGCGCAACGTCCGGGCGCCACCGGGACGAGCGGAGGAGGTGGTTCGACCCGCGCCTCGCCGCAGGGGCCGAGGTGGGCGATAGCGCCCGCGCCTGCGAGGGTGACCTGGGTCGCGGTCGCTGGGCAGCCCGGCAGGCCGCGCGGCTCGAGGCGGTGGCTCCCGCGCGGCAGGAGGATGACGGCGCGGCGACCGGCGACGAGCTCGACCTCGACGCCACCGGCCACGACGCGGCCCGTGAAGCCCGTCGCCCCGTCGGGCCGCAGCACGAGCGGGACGAGATACCCGCGATGCCACACGTGCGGACGGCAACCGACGTGGAGATCGCGGTCCTCGTGCATCGGGACCTGCATTGACACGGGCTCGCCAGGCGCGGGGGTGCGGTCCGGGCCGAGGGCGACCGCGTGCGGACCGGGCGTCAACGGGACCGCGAGGTGCTCACCTGGGGCGAGGTCGCAAGGAACCCCGTCGATGGTGACCGTCAGGTCGCCGTAGCTGCCCTCGCGGCACTCGGCCCAGTGGTGGTGCACCCGCAGCACGGGATCGCGCGGCGCGGTCTGAGGCACCTCGGCCACAGGGGCGGGCTCGACCTGCGGGGCGGGCGTCGCGTGACCGCAGCCGAAGGCCGTGAGCGCTGCGAGCGCGACACGGGACGCGCAGGCCACGGTCGCGTGCCGTCCTCTTGCCAAGCCGTTCATGGCCGGGGATGCTAGGCCGATGAGCGCCTCACCGCAAGCGCGAGGGTCCCCGACGCTGCCCGCGGTGCGGTTCGACCCCGCGGCCCTCACCCGGGCCATCGGGTGGACCGAGGCCCGCTACAGCGCCTGCGACGTCTGCGGCCTCCGCTGCGGTGTCGACCGCCACGCCGCGCCAGACGGCCGCTGCGGCCTCGGCGCAGACGCCCGAATCTACAAGGAGTATCTTCACCTCGGGGAAGAACGCCTGCTCGTCCCGAGTCACGCGATCTACCTCTCGGGCTGCAGCTTTCGCTGCGCCTTCTGCAGCGATGACCGCGCGGTCCGCCACCCGCGCGACGTCGGCGTCACGTGGCCGCCCGAGACGCTCGCGACACGCATCGCGCGGCGGCGCGCCGAGGGTGCGACGAACGTCAACTTCGTCGGCGGGGTGCCCGACGTCAACCTGCTCTACATCCTGCGCACACTCTCGCATGTGCCATGTGACACGCATATCGTGTGGAACACGAACCTCTGGACAACGCCCGAGGTGCTCGACGCGCTGCGCCCCATCATCGGGACGTGGCTCGTCGACTGGAAATTCGGCACGGACGCCTGTGGCCTGAAGCTCGCTGGTGTCCGCGGCTACGTCGCCGGGCTCGACGCGTCGCTGACGCGGCTGCTCGGGACCGACGGGCCGCGCCCTCCCCGCCTCGACGGGTCCGCACAGCCCTTCATCCTCGTCCGCCACCTGCTGATGCCGGGACACCTCGCCTGCTGCACGCAGCCCGTGCTCGAGGCGCTCGCGCGACGCTGCCCGGACGTACCCGTCAACGTGATGACCGGATACCACCCGTACCGCATGTCGCGGGCGGCGGGCCCGATGGCGCACCGAATGCAGAGCGCGGAGGTCGAAGCTGCTGTCGGCCTGCTGCGCGCCCTGCCCTTCGCCACGCCGCTGCTCGATGGGCGCCCGCTCGACTGAGACGGGCACCCATCGGCGGCTTACGGCTCGTCGTCGCTCGCGACCGCGCGGGCCCCGCCCTTGATGAGCAGGAACGCCTTGATGAACGGCTTGATGTCCCCGTCGAGGACCGCCTGCACGTTCGAGGTCTCCTGACCGCTGCGCAGATCCTTCACGAGCTGATACGGGTGCAGCACGTAGTTGCGGATCTGGCTGCCAAAGGAGTTGTCCTGCTTGGACGCCTCGAGGGCGTCGCGCTCGGCGGCGCGCTGCTGCAGCTCGAGGTCGTAGAGCCGCGCCTT
>SYAK01000403.1 GCA_005788935.1 Pseudomonadota bacterium | reverse complement strand
TGGGCGGCGAGGATCGGGGCCATGAGGAAAAACGTTGCGGGCAAGGCTCCCGCGATGAGGTAGGCGCACCCCGAGAAGACGACCGCGAAGCCGGCCACGAGGCCCCACTCCGACGGCCGCTGGAAGAGGCGGCGCGCGATGAAGGGGCCGATGCCTGTCCCGAGGCCGCGGGCCGCGAAGAGGAGGCCGATGCCGAGGGCGGGGTCGTGCGGGGTCAGGACCGGGCCGAGCTGGGTCAGGAGGTAGACGAGGCCGCCGCCGCCCACGACCCAGACGGTCTTGGCGAGGCTCAGGCGCAGGACGAGGCGGTGGGCTCGCAGCCAGGTGAGGCCCTCGACGAGGTCCTGGGCGGCCACGCGGAAGGCGGCCGAGAGCGGGACACGCGCGCCTGCGGATGGCAGGGCGGCGTTGGGGGCGGGGGCGGGCATCCGGATCCCGGCGATGCAGGCCGCCGAGACGAGATACGTCGCGGCGTCGATGATGAAGACCGCCTCGAGCCCGAGCCCCGCCGCGGCGAGCCCGCCGATGGAGGCGCCGAGCGCGAGCAGCGCCGACCAGGTGGCGGACAGGATGGTGTTCGCGGGCAGCAGCTCGCGTTCGGTCACGAGGTTCGGCAGCAGCGCCCGGAAGGCTGGGTCGAAGACGGCGCCGAGCGAGATCTGGGCGACGATCAGCAGGTAGAGCAGCGGCAGGTCGGCGGCCTCGTCGACGAGCAGAAAGCACGGGACGATGGCGGCGCGCAGGAGGTCGGACGCGATCATGAGCTTTCGCCGGTCGAGGCGGTCCGCGAGCGGCCCGGCCGGGATCGAGGCGAGGGCGAAGCCAGCGAGCTTTAGCGTCTCGACGAGCCCGACCGCGAGCGGCGAGCCGGTCAGCGCCGTCACGAGCGCGTAGAGGGCGATGGTGTTGAACCAATCGCCGAACAGGCTCACGACGGTGCCAAGCCACAGCAGCCGGAAGTTTCGGTGGCCCCGGATGAGGGCCCCATAGCCGACCGCGGCCTCGGACGGGGCGGCGTCAGGCAACACGGGCGTCGCGTTGGGCATGGTCGTGGCGGTGCGTCAGGGCTTCAGCTCCACTTCGGCGCCGCACGCGAGCATCGCCCGGCCCATGTACGGATTTCGCATCGTCTTCTCGCGCTGAACCCACAGCTTGTAGCCGGGCGCCATCGGGCAGCGGAATGCGTAGAGGCCAGCCTTGAGCGATGGGCGCGCCGCGACGAGCTGCAGGAAGCCCTCCGAGGTGAGGCCGAAGGCGCGGCGGGCGGTGTCGAGGTCGGCCGCGGCGTTGACCGCGTCGAGCCCCTCGCCGAGGCGGGCGAGGGCAGCGGCGTCCATGGGTCCGGGCGGCTCGTCGCGGACGGTCGTGGCATAGGCCGTGGCGGTGCGCTGAGCCCGGGGCAGGTCGTCCTCGGCGAGGGCTGCGCGGAGGTCGTCGTAGCCTTGAACGAGCGGCGGCGCCGCGGGGAGCGGGGCTGGCGTTGGCGCCTCGGTGGGGCCGGACTTGCCGCCGCACGCGGGGGCCGCAGCGCCAAGGGCTGCGAGTGCTGCGAGTGCTGCGAGGCGTGACATCGGCATCTCCGGGGCGGGCGACGGGGCGCAGCATGGGGCATGCGGCGGCGCGGGACAACAGGGACCTCGCGGGGGAGCCCGGAGGTCTCTCAGGGGCACGGGGCGACGAGTCGCAGGTCGTCCACGAAGACGCCGAGCCCGGCGTTGTCGACCCCGTCGATCGTGTCGAAGCGGAAGCGCAGTCGGATGTCGCCCGAGAGCCCTGCGGGCAGCGCGATCGTGTCCTCGCGCCAACTCGCCCCAGCCCCCGTGCCGAACTCCTTGTCCCACAGCAGGCGGTCGGGCTGCCCGTCGCGGACGAGGTGCAGCGTCACGACGTCGCGCGAGCTGATCGGTTCGACCCGCAGGTTGCGCCAGAAGCGGACCTGCAGCCGCTCGGAGGGCACGCCGACCGGCAAGGTCAGACGCGGACTCAGCACAGCCCCTGCGGTGGGGCCCGGGCCGACGTCGTAGCCGCCAGCGGCCTTGCCATAGAAGAGGCTCGTCGGGGCCGAGATGAACTGCGTCGTCCCGAGACGCCATGCGGCGCCGCTCGTGTCCGCCGAGACGACCCAGCCGTCGAGGCTGCCGAAGTCCGCGCGCCACGCAGGCCGCGCATCGGTCGTCGGTCGCGGGACGCACGCGAGGTCCACGCAGGCTGCGTCGGTGCAGCGGTCGGTCGCGGTGCAGTCGGCATCCGTCTCGCAGCATCCCGACCCCTGGCGCGGCGTGACGCTGCAGAAGCCGGCACGACAGGCGACCTCGGCGCAGGCCGACGATGGGGCGCACGGGTTCACGGCGTCGCAGGTGGCCCCGCCGCCGCCGATCGTGTGGACGCAGGTGTTGAGGACGCACCGGTCGGCCGTCGTCGCGACCCCATCGTCGCAGGCCGCTTGCGTCTCGCAGCAGTCCGTCGGGCGTTCGCAGAGGCCGGCGACACATCGTCCGACCGAGCATGGGCCCGTGCCGCGGCAGTCGGCGTCCGCCTCGCAGGTGGCTGGCAGCAGCACGCAGCGGTGTTCCTGGCACAGCGAGACCTGGCCAGGCGCCGTCGGGCAGCCTGTCGCGTCGGCGCAGCAGGCGGTCCCACCCTCTGGCACTCCGGTGTAGGCACAGGCGCCGTTGGCGCTCCACGCCTCGCGGGTGCATTCGTTCTGGTCATTGCAGAGGGCTGGACCTGCCGCTGGGCAGGCGGGGCTCCGCGGGTGGACGCAGCGGTTGGCGGCACAGACGTCCTCCGTGCAACCGTCGCCGTCCCCGCAGTCGGCTGGCGAAACGCAGCAAAAGGAGTCCTGCCGGACGCTGTCGCAGCGGCCCTGCGCGCGCAGGCAGCGGTCGATCGTGCAGGCGACGCCGTCATCGCATTCGGCGTCGGTCTGGCAGCATGCGGCGACCGCGGTGTGCGTGCAGCGCCCAGCCTCGCAAGCGTCCGCGGTGCAGGGGTCGTAGTCGTCGCACGGGTTTGGCAGCGGCGACGCCGAGCCCGGGCCGCACTCGGGTGGCGGGCTGGTGTCTTCGGGCGGCAGATCGGCCGGGGGCTCGGGCAGGTCCTCGTCGGCCGCGTCGGCAGACGGGGCCGCGTCTGGCGATGGCGTCAGGTCGGGCGGTGAGGAGGCGTCGAGCGCCGGGATGACCGGGCCGCTCGTGTCACCGCGACCGCTCGCCCCATCGGGCAGGTCCTGGCCGAAGCGGCTCAGATCGCAGGCCGCGATCGTCATGAGTGCCGCGACGCTGGTCGAGGCGAGGGTCAGGGTGCGCATGGCGGGGCTCCGCTAAATGATTTGAGTTGAAACGATTCAGCGGGGCCGGCCGAGCTTGTCATGCGCCGGGACATCCGACGCGCGCGCGCCATTCGGGGCCGGTGACGGTGAAGGGGATGGACTCGCGCTCGCGCCATCCGCGGCCCGCTGGCTCCGAGACGAGGAGCGTGTAGGCCCCCGCTGGCAGCCGGATCCCGGGGGCCGACTTGCCGGGCTCGAGGACGACGTGGGGCCCCACCGGTGCGCGGTCGAGGCGCACGTCAAGCCGAAGCTTCTTGCGATGTTTCGAGGGTTTGCAGGTCCTGGTGTCATTGACGAGCGCGCCGAGGTAGCCGCGGTGCTGGTAGCGCCCGAGCACCTCGAGCGTCACGTGCATCCCGCGCGGCACATCGACCCGCTCCTCCCACCGGTGCCCCCGGCGGTCGACGACCGTGACCGTCAGCTGGGCTGGCGCGCCTTCGTCGAGCGTCACCGTCGCGGGCAGGGTCCAGGGCATGGCCCGCTCCTCCGCGACGCAGGGCCGCGGGAGCTCGCCGCATTCGACGAGCGCGGTGTCTCCTTCGAACCCGAGGATGGTGAGGCGCGTCGCTCCCTTGCCGGACGAGCCCTCCGTCGCCACGAACCAGCCGAGGTGGGCCCACGCGCCGACGTCCTCCCCGGGCTGGGGAGGCTGCGGCGGGCTTGGCCGCTCGGGCGGCGGGGTGGCCGAGACGCGCGCGCTCGCCATCACGAGGAGTGTTGCAAGTAGTATCGCGTTGCGGATCGGCATGCCGAGGGTCTCCAGCGAGCAGGCGCAGACGGGCGGCGTCGCGCGGTCGAGGACGCGGAAACCGCCTCATCGTGCAGGCCCTTCCCGCGCGGCGCAAGGGGGACGCGCGCGACCACCGTCACTCGTGGCGCTCGGCGGCGAGGCGGGCCTCGACCGTACCGAGGCCGCCGTACCGGAAGACCATGCGCAGCGGGACGGGGTCCCGGCCAGTCGAGACCCAAAGCTCGGCCTGTCGCCGGAAGCCGCCCCGTCGGATGTCGACCCGCATGGACCGGGCGCGCCGCTGTCCGATCGGCAAGATCAGCTCCGTCTCGGCGCCTGCGTCGAGGGTGACGTCGAAGAGCCGCCGGCCATCGAAGACCGGCACGCGGAGGCGTGTCCCGGCCTCAAGCGGTTGGGCCGCCACCCAGGCCAAGAGCGAGACGAGGTCGAGCGGGTGACGGCTCGCGCGGTGGTCGTGGCGTGCGAACGGCTTGCCGTTTCGGTCCTCCTCCCCCAACACCCCCTCGGGTCCGTACTTGATGCGGTAGACGCGTGGCTCGCCGTCGACGGTCTGGTCCCAGCGGCCGCGGACTGGCAACCATTGCGGGTTGACCCACGTCGTCGCGACGGACTCGGCGCTCAGGAAGGCGGCGGCGAGGCCGCCCGTGCGGGCCTCGAGGCACACCGCTCGCAGGCGGGCCGACGCGAAGTCCTCGGGTGGGCCGACCCGGAGCGTGGCTTCACCCGCCGCGGCGCCGAGGGCCCGCAGCTCGTAGCGCAGCGTCCGCGTCGTCTCGCGCGGAGGCCCGGCGTCGGCGCGCGCCCCGTGGTTCATCAGCGTCAACGCCGCAACGGCCAGCCCCAGCGTCCAGCCCCTTTCGCTCGCCTGTCGCATCGCGCGCTCCGTGGCCTTGCGACAGCGTTTGGGGGCGGCGGTCCGTCGCCAGCCCCGCTGCGCGCCGCGAGACCCGTTCGACGCACGCGCGAGGCGCGCATTCACGCGATCCGCGTCGGGGTCGCCTCAGGCCTCGCGTCGCAGGATGGTCACCTGGAAGGCGTCCCCGCCAGAACTCGGACGGGCGACGGTGCGCGACACGACGGACAGCCCGGGTGCCTCGGCCGCGCCCTCCTCCGCGACGAAGCTGCAGACGGCCTGGACGACCACGCCGCCCGGACGCACGAGGGCCGCGGCGCGCGCGAGGAGGCGGGCCTGCAGCCCCGCGAGCTGCGGGATGTCGCCGGGCTGACGGCGCCAGGCGATTTCCGGGTGGCGGCGCAGCGTCCCAAGCCCGCTGCAGGGCGCGTCCACGAGCACCGCGTCGAACGGGCCAAGGGCTGCGAGCCGCGGGTCGCTGGTCGTCGCGTCGGTCGCGATCGTCGCCGCGATCCGGTCGCGCACCCCGAGCCGCTCGGCGAGCTTCACGAGGGACCCGAGCTTGCGCTCCGAGACGTCGACCGCCACGACCGTGGCGCCCAGATCGGCGAGGCCGGTCGCCTTGATGCCGCGCCCCGCGCACAGGTCGAGGATACGTGATTGATGCCATGGAACACCGACCGAGGACATCACACGGCCGAGGATCGCGACGCTCGCCGGGTCCTGCGCGACGAAGCGGCCCGCCCGCCAGGCCTCGGTCCGGAAGGGGTCGCCGTGACGGACCGCGACGAGCCCGTCGGGGCGCAGCTCGGCAGGCAGCCCGGCCTCCGTGAGCGCCGCGAGCAGCGCCTCGGCCCCGCCGCGACCGAGTGTCGGGCGCAGCGTCAGCGTCGGGCGCCGCCGCATCGCGAGCGCCTCCGTGACAGCGTCTGCACCCCAGGCCGCGACCGCATGGGTAGCGATCCAGTCGGGCAAACCGGCGCGGCGCAAGACTTCGGCCGCGACCCCCGCCTCGCGCCCGTCGGCGAGAGGCAGCGTGAGCCCGTCCGCGAGGGCGAGCTCGTCGACCGTACCATCCCCATCAAGGCGTGGCGGCAATCCGTCCGCGAAACGTCGCAGCACCGCGTTCAGGAGCCCCGCGACCCGCCCCCAGCTGACCGCGCGCGCCGCGTCGATGGTCGCGCTGACCGCGATTTCCCGCGGCATGCGGTCGAGCAGCGCGACCTGACACGCCCCGAGGCGCAGCCACAGGACCGCCCCGGTCTCCAGCCCGGCGAGCCCCTGACGGACGAGCGGCTCGAGGCGCGCGTCAAGGAGCCCCTGCCAGCGCAGCACCCCCTGGACCAGCTCGGTCGCGAGGGCCCGGTCGCGGGCCTCGAGGCCAGGTGCCCGGGCGAAGGCCTCGGCGAGCACGTCGCCCGCGAAGGCCTCGGCGTGGGCCCCGATGGTCTGCAGGGCGTAGAAGGCGAGGGCGCGCGGGTCATCGGAGGTCTTGACGTGGCGTTTCATGGGCGGACCTTAGCCCCGCGGCGGGTCGCGAGACAAGGTTGCTCGATGGCCATCGATGGCGATCGATGGCCATCGTCGGCCACCCTCTGGCAACACCGCGCATGCTTGTGGTTGCAGGGACCGCCGGAGTGCGCCGGACGAGCCGCGCCGACCTTGACCCCGCCGCGCCACTGGCGGATATGGGGCTGGCGCGCCCGACGCTGCGCGCGGGAGGTCCCCACCATGTTCTGGCTCATCGCGGCCGCTGTCTTCGTCGCGCTCCTGACGCTCCTGACGCTCCGGAAGGCCCGCCCCGACGGCACCCTCGCCGCCGACCTCCACAACTACCGCCGCATGATGCCCTACATCATGCCGACCCGGAACGAGTCGATCGTGTTCTACGACGAGTGGGCCTCCGCCGAGCCCATCGAGCGCTACCTCGCCGCTGTCCGCCCGCGCTTCCACGCCGATTTCACACACTGCACCGTCGCCGCGATCGCGCACGGGCTCAAGTGCAACCCGACGATGAACCGCTTCGTCGCCGGGCGCCGCATCTACGCCCGCCGCGGGAACTGGATCACCTTCGCGGTCAAGCGCCAGAAGCTGAACCGCGCCGCCCGCCTCGCGGCCGTCAAGCGCGAAGTGCCGGAAGACCAGAGCTTCTTCGCGCTGTGCGAGGCCCTGCGCGCGGACATCAACGTCGAGCGCTCGGACGCCGTGACCTACACCGACCGCGAGGTGGGGCTCCTGACACGCGTCCCGCGTCCCATCCTGCGGGTCGGCGTCGGGCTGCTCAGGCTGCTCGACTACCACGGGCTGCTGCCTTGGGATTTCATCAAGAACGACGCGATGTACACGTCCGTCTTCTGCGCGAACCTCGGCTCGGTCGGGATGAAGGCGGGCTACCACCACCTCTACGAGTGGGGCAACTGCCCGCTCTTCATCGTCTTTGGCCGTGTCGAGGAACGTGTCGTGGTCGTCGACGGCGCGCCTGTCGTGCGGCGCGTCATCCCGATCCGCTTCAGCTTCGACGAGCGCATCGACGACGGTCTGAACGCGGGCCACGGCATCAAGGCCGTCATCGACGCCCTCGAGAACCCCTTCGAGCTGCTCGGGTGCGTCGACCCCGACGGCCGCGACGACCACCCCATCGGCGCGCCGCCAGCCGCCAAGCGCGCCGCCCTCGAGGCCCGCCTCGCGCACGAGCGCCAGGTCCGGCAGGCGACCTGATGGCCGTCGTCGCCATCACCGGCGCGGGCGGCTTTCTCGGGTCCCACCTCGCGCAGGCGTTCGCCGCGGCTGGGCACACCACCATCGGCGTTGTGCGCAATCGGGTGCGTACCGCATGGCTCGAGGCTGAGGGCGTGACCCTGCGCGCTGGCGACCTCGGCGCGCCTTCGTCGCTGCATGATGCGTTTTGTGGTGTTGATTGCGTCATCGCGAACGCCGCGCTCGGGTCGCCTGGCGCGGACGGCGGGGCTGTGGCCGATGAGGCCGCCACCTACGCGGCGCTGCAGGCCGCCAACGCGGACGGGGTGCGCAACACCCTCGAGGCTGCGTCGAGGGCTGGCGTACGGCGTGTGTTGCTCATTTCGAGCGCCTCGGTCTATCGGACGAACCTGCTTCGCGCCATGGACGAGTCGACGCCGTTCCGCCCGTACCCGCCCGGAGACGCGCCCTCGGCCACGGATGCCGCCCGTGCCCGTCGCCGCGACTGGAGCGACGTCACGACGGACTGGCGCTATGCGATGACGAAGGCCGCGGGAGAACACCTCGCCTGGCAGCTCGCCGCGCACCTCGGCCTCGGATTGACGACGCTGCGCCCAGGCCCCGTCCACGGCGCGCGCGACCCCAAAGCCACCCGCCGCCTCGCGGCCTCGCTCGCGGCCCCCGTGCGCCTCGTCCCGACCATCGGCGTGCCGTGGGTCCACGCGGGCGACGTGGCGCTCGCGGCGGTCGCGGCGGTCGCGAACCCGGCCGCGCACGGGCCGGCCTACAACCTCGCGGGCCCGCCGGTCTCGATGCACACCTTCACGAAGACGCTGCGCGACCTGCTGGTCAGCCGCCTTGGCCGCCCGCTCGCGCGGCTCGTGCCAGTCCCCGTGCCCTTGCGCCTGACCTTCGATACCCGCGCCGCGGCCCGCGACCTCGCCTTTGCGCCCCGAACGCTGGCGACGGGCCTCGCGGAGGCCGTGGCTGGGCTCGATCCCGCGACCCTCGCGGCGCTCGCCCTCGCCCGATGACCGCCGCCGCCCCCGAGCCACACGCGCCATGACCGAGCCCACCGCCACCGCCCTCGCCGACGCCCTGCCGCTGCTCTCCGAGCCACTTCGGCTGCGCCTCCTCGACGTCCTCGCCCGCGAGGAGCTGTCGGTCAACGACCTCGCCCGCGTCGTGGCCGCGCCGCAGCCGACGGTCAGTCGCCACCTGAAGGTCCTGACGGCCGCGGGCTGGCTTGCGCGTCGCAACCTCGGGACGACGTCGCTGACCCGCCTCGACCCCGCCCGCCTGTCGCCCGCGCTCGCGACGCTCATCGCGTTGCTGCGCGACGACCCGGCTCGCGCCGCCGAGCGGGCCGAGGATGACGCCCGCCTCGCCCGCGTGCTCGCCGAGCGCGACGATGACGCACAGGCCTTCTTCGCCCGCGTGGCGGCGGGTTGGGACAGCCTGCGCGACCAGCTCTTCGGCCGCCGCTTCCTCGCCCCGAGCCTCGCGGCGCTGTTGCCCGAGGGGGCGATCGTGGCGGATCTGGGCTGCGGTCCGGGCGAGGTGCTCGGGTTGCTCGCGCCCGTCGCGGAGGCCGTCATCGGGGTTGATCGCGAGCCCTCGATGCTCGCCGCCGCGCGCCGCCGCCTCGCCGCCTATCCGAACGCGACGCTGCATGAGGCCGACCTCGCGGCGCTTCCGCTCGAGGATGCGTCCGTCGACGTGGCGCTCCTCGTCCTCGTGCTCCACCACCTCCGTGATCCCGCGCCCGCGCTCGCCGAGGCCGGGCGCGTCCTGAAGGCCGACGGGCGCCTCCTCGTCGTCGACATGCAGCCGCACCATGACGAGACGTTGCGCACCTTTGGCCACCGTCACCGCGGCTTTTCGGCGTCCGACCTCGCGGACCTCGCAGCGGCCGCCGGTCTCGCGGTCGTTCGCCACGCGGCGCTGCCTGCGGACCCAGAGGCGCAGGGGCCGCCGCTCTTCGTCGCGGTGTTGCGGCCCATTTCCCACTGAATGGGTGTTCATTCAGCGGGGCGAGGGGCCCTCGTGGGGTGCGTCGCAGAAGCGGGGGCCGCCCACCTCGCAGGCCTTCGCGCGAAGCGCCGCGGCTTGCTCCGGGTCGGCTGGACCACCGCGCCCCTCGCGAGCCATGTCGGCCGCGATGAGGCATCCACGCGGCTCGCCGAGCTCGCAGGCGCGTCCATGGCGGGCGCGCGCAGCCGCGGGGTCGACAGGACCACCGTCGCCGGCTTCGAGCATGCGGGCGAGGTCGTGGCAGCTCGCCGCGAGCCCCTTGTCGCATGCGCGCCCATGGACGATGCGGACCCGCGGCAGGTCGGTTGGGACCCCCTGGCCTTGTGACAGCAGGCGCGCGAGCCAGGTGCAGGCCTCGAGGTGGCCGCTGTCACAGC
>SYAK01000402.1 GCA_005788935.1 Pseudomonadota bacterium | reverse complement strand
GAGGCGCGTGGACCCCCAAAGGAGGTCGATGGCCGGGACATCCGTCACGAATTCATACGCGTCCGTCCTCCAGGCCCAGACGTCGTGGCTCGCGCGGCGGCAGGCGTCGAGGATGTGCGCGCCGAGGTTCACCGCGTGGACGGCGTCGGCGTCGGCGAGGTGCAGGAAGACGCCATCACAGATGCGCCCAGCGTGCTTGCCGAAGGCCGGGCGGAAGCGCGTCTGGAGGAACGTGACCCCGGGAAGGTTGCGCCCGGTCAGGTCGGCGATGACGCGCCGTGTGTCGAGTCCGGGCGCCCCCCACTGGAGAAACGGCGTCGTCGTGCCGCGGCCCTCCGACAGGGTCGTGCCCTCGAGGAGGCACAGGCCGGGATAGACGACCGCCGTCTCGACGGGCGGCAGGTTCGGGGACGGCCCCACCCAGATCGGCGCCCGACCCGCCGGACCAGCCTCCATCATCGGGATGATCCGGAGGTCCGTCGCGAGGCCGAACGCCTGCTGGTACCAGCGCCCGAGGGCGCCTATCGACAGCCCGTGACGGATCGGGAGACCGGCGACGATCCCGCAAAAGCTCTCGAAGCCCGGACGCAGCAGCGGCCCCTCGCGCGACGGGCCGATGGGGTTGGGCCGATCACACACCCAGACGGGCAGTCCGAGCGGCTCGACCGCCCGCATCGCGAACGCCAGCGTCGCGGCGTACGTGTAGTAGCGGGCGCCGATGTCGCGGATGTCGAAGACCAGCGCGTCGAGTCCCGCGAGGGCCTGTGGTGCGGGTGTCAGGGTCGTGGCGTCGTGCCCGTAGAGCGAGACGACCGGGACGTCGAGCAGCGGATCGCGCGGGACGCCGTCGAGGACGACGGGCTCCATATCCTGATGCGTCGCCCACAGACCATGCTCGGGAGCGAGCGAGCGGACGACGACGGCGCCAGCCTCTCTCAGGACCGAGACGATGTGGCGCCCCTGCCGGTCGATGGCGGTGTGGTTGCACAGGACCCCGACCCGAAGCCCGCGGAGCTCCGGGACGAGGCCAAGCGCGATGCGGTCGAGGCCGGTCATCAGCATGGGGGGCTTCTGGCACGCGTCGAGGTCCGAAGGCAACCGGAAGGCGCCCACCGCCGCCCACCGCCATTGACGGCGCGGGAGCCGTGCCTATGTCGCTCGCCATGAAGCGTACCCGTCTGCACCTCGGCACCCTCCTCGCGCTCGCGCTCGCCTCCCCCGGCTGCGGTCGAAGCGACCTCGACCCCGCCGCCGCCGCGCCCGCCACGGCCGACAAGGGCCCTGTCGTCGATCACGCCGTGAAGCTGCTCGATGGCAGCCAGACGAAGCTGTCGGACTGGCGCGGCCACGCCCTGCTCATCGTCAACACGGCCAGCCAGTGCGGTCTGACCCCGCAATATGAGGACCTCGAGGCGCTCTACCAGCGGTACCGCGCCCGAGGCCTCGTCGTGATGGCCTTCCCGTGCAACGACTTCGGCGGCCAGGAGCCCGGGGCCGCGAAGACCATCGGCGAGTTCGTCGCGAAGACCTACGGGATCACGTTCCCGATCTTCGAGAAGCAGGCGCTCAAGGGCTCGAAGTCACCGCTGTGGAAGACGCTGACCGAGGACCTGCCAGCCGGCCTGCGCGGCGAGGTCAAGTGGAACTTCGCGAAGTTCCTCGTGAACCCGGATGGCCACGTGGTCGGCCGCTTCGATCCCGCGACGAGCCCGCTCGACCCCGAGGTCACGTCCGCCATCGAGCGCGTCCTGCCAGCGGCCGCACCGAAGCCCCGCTGAGGTCGATCAGGGCTCGTCACCGCCAGCGGCCGCCTCGCGCACCTCGCGGATGAACTGCGCCATCAGCTCGTGATGCTTGATCCCCGGGCGCGACTCGACACCGCTCGCGACATCAACGCCGTACGGGCGAAGGTCGCGGACGAGGGCCCCGACGTTCTGCGGGTTCAGCCCACCTGCGAAAAAGCCGCGCGGATGGCGCAGACCTTCCTTGGCCAGCGTCGGCGACAGCATGCGCCCTGTGCCGCCGAACTCGTTCTCTTCGTGGTTGTCGATGAGATAGCCGACGCAATAGCCGCCGAGATAGCGCGGAATGGCCGCGACGTCCCCCGCGCCACGCAGACGAAACGCCTTCAGAAACGGGGTCTTGAAGTACTGACAGACGTGCGGCGGCTCGTCCCCGTGGAACTGCAGGAGGTCGGGCCCGACCTCGCGCAAGACCTCGAGCACGAACTCGGGCGTCGGATCGACGAGGACCGCGACGGTTCGGACCGGCCGACGGGTGGCGCGCTCGGCGCTCGCCGCGTGCACGACCTCCTGGATCTTGCGCGCGAGGCCGAAGGAGACGGCCCGCGGCGAGCCTGGGTAGAAGTTCAGCCCGATGAGATCTGCGCCGAAGCGGGCGGCCGCGCGGGCATCCATCGGGTCGAGGAAACCGCAGATCTTGATGTAGGGCATGCGCCGTCGGGGTTCGGCCATGCCCTCATCCTGCCCCGACGCGCGTCCCGGCGCCAGCCCCGACGCCCGCGGCGATGAGTGCGCGCAGGTGAGCCGCCGGGTCGGGGTGCGTCATCAGGCTCGACCCGATGAGGAAGACGTCGTACCCGGCCCGCGCGAGGCGGGCGAGGTCGTCCGGGGTCGAGATGCCCGACTCGGCGACCGCGAGAACGCCGGCCGGGATGGTCGGGCGGAGCAGCTCGGCGACCGAGAGGTCGATGGTCAGGGTGTGCAGGTTGCGGCTGTTGACACCCACGATCGTCGCGCCGCTGTCGACCGCGCGCTGCACCTCGACCGCGTCGTGGGCCTCGACGAGGGCCTGCATGCCAAGCGCCTCGATACCTTCGCGAAGGTCGCGGAGCTCGCGGTCCTCGAGAGCCGCCGCGATGAGCAGCACGAGACTCGCCCCGTGGATGCGGGCGAGCGGGATCTGCCGCGGGTCGACGACAAAGTCCTTGCAGAGCGTGGGGATACGCACCGCGCGCGAGGCCCGCCTGAGGTCCACGAAGGACCCGAGGAAGCGCTCGGGCTCGGTCAGGACCGACACGGCGGCCGCTCCAGCCGCCTCATAGATTCGAGCGACTTCGCCCGGATCGGCGCCATCCGCGAGGGCGCCCCGAGCTGGCGAGTGCCGCTTGAACTCGGCGATGACGCGAGGACCGGGCCCCGACAGCGCCGCGAGGACGTCTCGAACGGGCGGGGCCTCGGACAGCGCCGCATCGACAGCACCAGCGTCGGGCGGAGACGCGGCGAGGCGGGCGCGCGTGCGACCGATGATGGCCTCGAGGACGCTCGGAACGGCAACTTTCATGCGGGACCTCCGGACACCCCATGATGACTCTCGCGTGCGTACCGCGCAAGAACATCTGCGCCCGCGCCGGAGGCCAACACCTCCCGCGCGCGCGCGACCCCCTCCCGCGGTGTCGCGGCCGCCGCGGCGACCCACAGCGCGACACCGGCGGTCAGCGCCCCCACGTCGGCCCGCGGGCCCGGCTCGCCCGCTAGCACGGCCTGCATGATGCGCGCGGTCTCGGCCGCGTCCCCGCCTGCCAACGTCGCAAGCGGCGCCGGGGTGAGCCCAAGGACCCGCGGATCGAGGGTGAGCCGCTCGACGACGCGGGACGACCGGTCATGAAGCGCCGCCTCGGACGGCGCGTGCAGCGACAGCTCGTCAAGCCCGTCGGCGCCGTGGACGACCAGCGCGCGATGCGCACCCAGGCGCCCGAGGACCTGCGCCATCGGAGCGAGGCGCCGCGGATCCGGGACGCCCACGAGCTGGTGCGTGGCGCCCGCCGGATTCGCGAGCGGTCCAAGCAGGTTGAAGATGGTCCGAGCGCCGAGCACCCGCCGAACCGGGGCCGCATGCCGCATCGCCCCATGGTGAACGGGCGCGAACATGAAGCAGAAACCGAGCGCGTCGAGCAGCGCGCCAGCCCGCGCGGGTGCGAGATCGAGCCGGACGCCAGCCGCCTCGAGGACGTCCGCGCTGCCGACGCGCGAGCTCGCCGAGCGGTTGCCGTGCTTGCCGACGGCCACACCCGCGGCCGCACACACGAAGGCCGCGGCGGTCGAGATGTTGAAGGTGTCGGCCCCGTCACCACCCGTGCCGCAGGTGTCAAGGACGCGCTCCCGGCGATGCGGGACGGGCGCCAGATGCGCACGCATCGCGGTCGCTGCGCCGACGAGCTCGTCTTCGGTCTCGCCACGCACCGCGAGCGCCGCCAGGAAGGCCCCGATGGCTGCCTCAGGGGCCGTCCCGGCCATGATCGCCGAGACCGCGGTGGCCGCTGTCGGGGCGTCAAGGGTCTCACCGCGCAGGAGGCGTGGCAGCAGGGTCTGGAGCTCCATCGGCCAGTCCTCCGGTTCAGGGGGCGGGCGCGCGGCCGACGCGAGCGGCGAGGCGCAGGAAGTTCGCGAGCATGGCGTGGCCGGAGGTCCCGCATG
>SYAK01000038.1 GCA_005788935.1 Pseudomonadota bacterium | reverse complement strand
CGTGATGATCTGCTTGTCGGGGTTCTTTGGCATCGCGCGCGGCCTCCGCTCAGGACCTGCGGCTGCCCGTCGTCCCGTCCACGGGGCGCACGTCGCAGCCTTCTCCGAGCATGCCGCGCAACATCGCGCGGCAGCGACCACAGTCTAACCCAGCCCCGCATTTGCGGCCACGCTCGCCGACCGAGCGGGCACCCGATTGGATGGCGGTGCGGATCTGGCGCTCCGAGAGGCCTTCGCAGACGCAGACGATCATGGCCTGAACTCCGAGGGTTGCGAACGTGTCCGTGCCGGGCGGGCGATGACGCGGAAGATGATAGTCATTATCAACAAGGCGCGCAAGGGACAAACGCCGGTGATGCGGCACGCCGCGTCCCCCCGAGACGCGAGGCCGACCTCGTGAGACCGAATCCGACGATCTCAGGGTGGGTCGCCGATCCCCCAGCGCGCCCCAGGCCAGGGTCCCGCGCGCCTGGCCGCGTCTCGAGCCGCCGTCTTCGCCTTGGGCGGAGCGTCGCCAGCGCGTCCGAGCAGCTCGAACCGGACCGCGAGCGCCAGCCTCCACGCGTTCGGGTTCGCGTCGGCCGTCGCCTCCGCGAGCACCGCGTCGATGCGCGTCAGGGCGTCCGCGTCGTCCCCGACGTCGGCGTCGAGGCGGGCCTCGAAGGCCTCGACGAGGAGCGTCAGGCGTGGGTCTTCGAGGACCTCGGCGAGCGCTGCTGCGGCCTCGACGTGGCCGAATCGCAGGTCCACCCGGGTCGCCTGATCCGCCGCCACGAGATGCAGCCTCGCCGCCTCGCCCGCCCGGCCGTCGCGCGCGGCCGCAGCGAACGCCTCGGCGAGGTTGTCGGGCGAGAACCCGAGTTCGAGTGGCCCTTCGGCGAAGGGCGTGGTGGTCATCTTGTCGTCCCCGGACGCCCCGGGAGGTGCCCCGAGGCGCATCAGCCCTCGGGCCGAGCCGACCTGATGCCAAGCCTTGGCCTTCAGGTGCCAGACCTCCGCCTCGGTCCCGATGTCATCGAGGGCTGCGAGCGCGTCCGCTGGACAGCGCCGCGCGAGGGCCTCCCGTGCGGTTGCGAGCCGGTTGCCAAAAACCGCTCGCGCTCGATCCCGCCCCGCGCCATCATCCCCGCCCATGACCACCTCCTTCTCCCCGAGCCACGACCCTACCACAGGCCGCGAGCTCCCGTGGCGCCCCGAGACGACGCCAACCGAGCTCGCCGCGGCCCTCGCGTCGGGGCGGGATGCGCAGCGGCGCTGGGGCACGACCCCGTTGAGCGAGCGCACCGCCCTGCTGCAGCGCCTCGCCCGCACGCTCGAAGAGGACGCCCACGATCTCGCGGCGCTCGCGACGCAGACCATGGGTAAACCCTTCCTGCAGGCCGTCGCCGAGGTCCGGAAGTGCGCCTGGACGTGCCGTCACTTCGCGGAGCACGGGGCCGCCCTGCTGTCCGACGAGCCGGTCGCGACCGAGGCCGCCGCGTCCCGCGTTCGACACCGGCCGCTCGGGCTCGTCTTCGCCATCATGCCGTGGAACTTCCCGTTCTGGCAGGTGTTTCGTTTCGGGGCCGCAGCGCTGCTGGCCGGCAACGGGATTCTCCTGAAACATGCGCCAGCGACGACGGTCTGCGGCGACAGGGTCGAGGAGCTGTTTCGAAAGGCGGGCGCCCCGCGCGGGCTCGTCCAGCACATCGCCGTCTCGAACGAGGCCGCCGCCGCGCTGATCGCGGACCCGGCCATCGCGGCCGTGACGCTCACCGGCTCGACGCGCGCGGGACGTGCTGTCGCGGCCGCGGCCGGGGCGGCCCTCAAGCCCTGCGTCCTCGAGCTCGGCGGCAGCGACGCCTTCATCGTGATGCCGTCCGCGGATGTTGCGGAGGCCGCCGCTGTCGCGGTCGCGTCGCGCACTGGCAACAACGGGCAGAGCTGCATCGCCGCCAAGCGGTTCTTCGTCCATCGTGACGTGGCGGCGGCTTTCGAGGCGGCGGTGGTCGACGGGATGCGCGCCCTGAAGGTCGGCAACCCGATGGACGAGCGGACCGACGTCGGGCCCCTCGTGTCGGAGGCGGCGCGCACGACGCTCCACGGGCAGGTCCTGGCCTCGGTCGCCGCGGGCGCGCGTGCCCTCCTCGGGGCCGCGGTCCCGCCAGGGCCGGGTTACTTCTATCCGCCGACAGTCCTCGCCGACGTCCCGCCCGAGGCACCCGCGATGCGCGAGGAGGTCTTCGGGCCGGTGATGGCGCTCGTCACGGTGGGGTCCTTCGAGGAGGCGCTGGCGCGGGCCAACGACAGCGCCTACGGGCTCTGCGCGAGCGTCTGGACGCGCGATCTGGCCGAGCAGGCGGCGGCCGAACGCGGCCTCGAGGTCGGTGGCGTCTTCATCAACGCGATGAGCCGCTCGGACCCGCGGCTGCCGTTTGGCGGTGTGCGCGACTCGGGCTTCGGGCGCGAGCTTGGACGCAACGGGTTGCTGTCCTTCACGAACGCGTGCACCGTGTGGGTGGCCTGAGGCGCCGCGCGCCGCTTGGGAATTGGTGATGCAGGATTGCAGGATGCCCCGCATGTCCGTCGTGTTCCGCCTCGCATGTCTGACCCTCGCAGCCGTCCTCGCCGCGGCGCAGCCGACACTTGGCCAGTCTCTCCCGATCCCCGCTGGGCCGACACCGGCGCCGCCCGCCGAGCCTCCGTCTGGCCTCGCGACCCCGCGGGCGACGATGCGGACGTTCCTCGAGGCGATGGGCGCGGCTGCCCGGACCGGCGACAAGCAGCAGCTCGTCGCGGCCGCCGCATGTCTCGACCTGTCGAACCTGCCCGCTGGCGTCGTCGAGGAGGTCGGGGCAGACCTCGCGGTCAAGCTGAAGGACGTCATGGACCACCTCGGGCTCGTCAAGGTGACCGCGGTCCCGACAGCGCCGAAGGACGACGTCTGGATCTGGCGCGAGGTCGAAGCGGTGGACGCCCGCATCGCGCTGGCGCGGGTGGCCGACGGGCGATGGCTCTTCGACCCGGAGACCGTTCAGGCGCTTGACACGCTCTACGACCACTTCGCGGCGCTGCCAAAGGTCGCGGGCGCGACCTCGTTCAGCCTCGCGCTGTCGCCAGCGCTCTGGCTGCGGGCCCACATGCCGTCGACGCTGACTGGAGAGTGGTTGCTGATGGAGCACTGGCAGTGGCTGTTTCTGCTCGGCCTGCTCTTCGTGGGCTGGCTCTTCGGGCGGGTCGTTCGCGCGCTGCTGCGCGGGCCGGTCGACCGCTTCCTGACACGGCGCAGCGCGCGTGTCCCGCCCGAGCTCATCGCGAAGGCGCTCGCCCCGCTCAGCATCATCGTCATGGGCGGCGTCTGGCACGTCGGGTTGCGTTACGTCGGGCTGAACCCCGAGCTGGCCGCGGTCATCCTCGTGGTCTTCAAGTTCCTTGGGGCGTTCGGCGTGGTGCGCGTGGCCATGCGGGCCATTCACGTCGTGACACACGTCCTCGTCGAGCGCGCGCGGGCCACGCCGAGCCGCTTCGACGACCTCGCGGTGCCGTTCTTCCACAAGACGGCGATGGTCATCGTGGTCGCCCTCGGCATCCTGTTCATGGCGGACGTCGTCGGCGTCTCTCCCACGAGCCTGCTCGCGGGACTCGGCCTCGGTGGTCTGGCGGTGGCGCTCGCGGCACAAGATACGGTCAAGAATCTCTTTGGCTCATTCACGGTCATCTTCGACCGGCCGTTCGAGGTTGGCGACGCCATCAAGCTCTCGGCCGACGTGCAGGGCACTGTCGAGGAGGTCGGGTTCCGCTCGACCCGCTTGCGCTCGGCCGACAACACGCTCATCACGGTCCCGAACGGCAACCTCATCTCGGCGAACGTCGAAAACTTCGGGAAACGCACCTTCTTTCGATGGCGGGCGCTGCTGACCCTCGCGCCGACGACGCCGACCGACCTCGTCGAGGCCTTCTGCCGCGGCGCGGAGGAGCTCGTGCGGCGCCACCCCGACACGCGCAAGGAGGGCTTCACCTGCCAGCTCGACGAGATCGGACCGCACGGCCTGCAGATCCAGTTCGTGTGCCATTTCGTCCTTGGTACATGGGCGGCGTACGTCGGTGCGCGCCACGGGCTGCTGCTCGAGCTGCTCGAGCTCGCGCGTCGCCTCGGGGTGGACTTTGCCTTCCAGACGCCGCCCGAGGCCTCCCGCGCGCAGCGCCCCGCGGGTCTCCCGCTCGCCCCCGACGCCTACGCTGCGAGTGTGACGCGTGCCCTCGCCGAGGCGGCCGTCATCGCGGGCACCTCGCGCGCGCCGCGGCCTCCTGCGCCGCCCGCTGACACCGAGACCTGAGAGGCCCCCGCGGATGTCTTCGCCCGACCCGTCGCCCGTCGCTGCCGCCGCCGCTCCCGAGGACCTCCTCCGCTACTGGCTTGCGGCGCTCCGCGAGGAGGAGGCCGTCGCCCGCGGCGTCCGCCAGCATGCGCCGAGCGACACGCCGATCGACCTCGACGCCTGGCGCGCGGACGTCAACTACGTGGCGCTGAGGGCCCGCGCGGTCTCTGGCGAGGAGGATCTCCGCGCACGCGAGGAGGCCGTGGCGGACGTCCTGTTGCGCGGCGAGGGCGGGCTCCCGCTCGAGGTCTGGCCGCACTGCGCGCGCTTCCTCGAGCACTGCACCGTCGAAGAGCGACGCCGCGGACCGCAGCGCAAGTCCGGCGACGGGAGGTCGGCGCCCGAGGGTCCGCCCGAGCAGTTCCTGACCGGCTTTCCGGTGCTGCAGGACGGGGCCACGCGGACACTCGCGACGCTGCTCTGGTTTCAGGCGGCGCCGCCGCGCTGGCTCGACGCGGACGGCGCGTCGTGGCCGTTGCCGG